>WLGC01000003.1 GCA_009703465.1 Actinomycetota bacterium
AGCCAAAGCCGCTTTAGCTGGCTATTCAGTGGTCAAATCGTGGCTAAAGGCCCCGCGGCCAATTCTTGCTGATGATCTTTTAGCTGAACGATCTCTTGCCGGAGACATGCTTGCCAAGCAAACATTAGTTGAGCGGATATACCTACCGCTGGCCAAAAACTCCCCTGAACTTCGAGAAACGCTTTCGGCATATCTAGAAAGTGGAAGATCTTTAGAATCTACCGCTCGCGAGTTGTTCGTTCATCCAAATACAGTTCGCTATCGACTTAAAAAGATATCCGAGATTATTGGTTGGGATGCCACTGGCTCGAGAGAAGCATTTGTTTTGCAAGTAGCAATGGTTTTGGGATCAATGAGCGATACTGAAAACAGAAAGAAGGCCGCTGAATGATTGTGATTGTTTGCCCAGGTCAAGGCTCACAAACTCCCGGCTTTTTTACACCGTGGTTAGAGCTGCCAAGCTTTAGAAAATCTATTGAAGCCATGCAAGATGCTTCCGGTGTAGATCTGATTACACACGGAACTATCAGTGACGCTGAAACTATTCGCGATACAGCAATTGCTCAGCCACTGATTGTTGCAGCTGGTGTTGCAACCATGAGTGCACTTCTTGATGGAAAGACTTTAAAAGAATTGGGCATAGCTGGTATTTCTGGACACTCAGTTGGAGAAATAACTGCTGCGGTAGGCGCCGGAATCCTTGATGCCGAAACTGGTATTTGTTTTGTTAACACTCGCGGCCAGGCAATGGCTAAGGCGGCAGCTCTTGAGCCGACTTCAATGGCAGCAATAATCGGCGGCGATCAATCTGAAATTGAAGTTAAGTTAGCCGCGCTGGACCTAGAGCCAGCAAACTACAACGGAGCCGGACAGATTGTTGCCGCCGGGCAAGCGCAGAAGATCTCTGACCTTCAGGCCGATCCCCCAGCCGGCGCCAGAGTGATTCCGCTGCAGGTGGCTGGCGCTTTCCACACCCGATTTATGCAGCCTGCCGTTGAGGTTCTGAGTGACTACTCAAAGGGCATCTCGGCTAATGATCCTGAATTGACGCTTTGGAGCAATCAGCAGGGGCAAGTGGTGGCTTCCGGAGATGATTTCATAAAGCTAATGGTTTCGCAGATATCTTCGCCGGTTAGATGGGATTACTGCATGAAAGCCATGCTGGATGCTGGAGTGAGCGCCATGATTGAACTTTCACCAGCCGGAACCCTAGTTGGACTGGCAAAACGGGCCATGCCGGGAGTGGAAACTCTGGCTGTAAAGACCCCAGAAAATCTAGAGCAGGCTTTGTCACTTATCGACAAACATCGATAGCCCTTTCCCGCTAAATTTAGAGAAAGACGCAAGAAAGGCTTCATGTCGGTTCCAACGCTAAAGCAGTACGAGACGGTGAAATATTCACGGATCTACTCTTTGGGCGCAGCCCGAGGCGACTTGACTGTCACCAACGATGATATCGCCGGTCCAATTGATTCAAGCGATGAGTGGATTAGGCAGCGCACTGGAATAATTACCCGCAAGCGGGCCAGCGAAAATCTTTCCCTGATGGACATGGCAGTTGCTGCATCCAATGAAGCAATTGAGAAATCAGGAATCAAGCCTTCAGACATTGGCGCAGTTATCTTTTCAACCATCACCCATCCTTTCCAAACGCCATCTGCGGCAACAATGCTGGCCGACAAGATTGGTGCTAACCCAGCTCCGGCCTATGACATTTCGGCAGCATGCGCCGGCTACTGCTATGGCATCGCACAAGCTGATGCACTGATTAGATCTGGTGTGGCTAAGTATGTGCTTGTTGTCGGGGGCGAAAAGCTTTCTGATTTCATTGACCCAACCGATAGAACAATTTCCTTTTTGCTAGGTGACGGAGCAGGGGCAGCAATTGTTGGCCCTTCTGATACGCCAGGTATTAGTCCATCTGTCTGGGGTTCGGATGGCTCGCACTGGGACTCGGTTGGCATGACCGCCTCGCTGCTTGACTTTAGAGATGGTGAGCAGAGTTGGCCGACATTGCGCCAGGAGGGCCTAACAGTTTTTAAGTGGGCGGTATGGGAAATGGTAAAGGTTGCCCGTCAGGCTCTAGAGGTTGCCGGTATCAAAGCCGAGGATCTATCAGCGTTGGTGACTCACCAGGCCAACATAAGAATTATTGATGAGCTAGCCAAGCAGCTGGATCTGCCCGAGCACGTAGTTATCGCCCGAGACATTGTGAATACCGGAAACACCTCGGCGGCCTCGATTCCACTGGCTATGCATGCCCTGCTGGCATCAGGCGAGGTGAAATCTGGTGGCTTAGCCCTTCAGATTGGCTTCGGCGCAGGGCTGGCCTTCGGCGCCCAAGTAGTTGTACTGCCCTAAAATTGTAAATAAACCAAAATAAGGAGAAACACCGATGGCACTTTCACAGAGCGAAGTTCTTGCAGGTCTCGCAGAGATCGTTAACGATGAAACAGGTATTGCAGCTGAGGCTGTTCAGCTTGAGAAGTCATTCACCGACGATCTAGATATTGATTCAATTTCAATGATGACCATCGTGGTAAATGCCGAAGACAAATTTGGCGTAAAGATTCCAGACGATGAGGTCAAGAACCTAATTACCGTGGGTGACGCAGTTAACTACATCACCAACGCACAGTAATCAGCCCTAAACCATGTCACATAAAGTCGTTGTCACCGGAATTGGGGCCACCACCCCACTCGGTGGTGACGCCAAAACTTCCTGGACGGCCCTCTTGGCTGGTGAGTCAGGAATATCAAGCATTCAGCACGACTGGTTCGCTAAATACGAGCTGCCAGTAACTTTTGCCGGTCAAGCTAAAGTCCCAGCCGCCGAGGTGCTCAGCCCGCAGGAAGTAAAACGTCTTGATCCATCAAGCCAATTTGCACTTGTTGCAGCCAGAGAAGCTTGGGCCGATGCAGGGGCTCCCGAGGTTGCGCCCGAGCGTTTAGCCGTTGAATTTGCAACCGGCATCGGTGGCGTTTGGACACTGCTGGATGCCTATGATGCACTCAAAGAAAAAGGTCCGCGCCGAGTTCTGCCGATGACAATTCCGATGCTGATGCCAAACGGACCAGCTGCTGCTATCGGTATGGAGATTTCAGCCAGAGGCGGAGTTAGAACTGCGGTTTCTGCCTGTGCTTCGAGCACCGAGGCTGTTGCCAATGCAATTGCTCGCTTGCAATCAGGAGAGCTTGATGTTGTGGTTGCCGGAGGTTGCGAGGCTGGAATACATCCCCTGCCGCTTGCTGCCTTTGCGGCCATGCACGCGCTGTCAAGACGTAATAATGATCCAGCAGGAGCGTCAAGACCCTACGACAAAGATCGCGACGGGTTTGTCATGGGCGAAGGTGCCGGAGTTCTAGTTTTAGAAACTGAGGCCCATGCCAAAGCGCGCGGAGCAAAAATTTATGCAGAGCTAGCTGGCGGTGCCGTCACCTCTGATGCTCATCACATCACCGCTCCAGATCCTGGGGGAACCGGAGCAGCTCGTGCTGTGAAAGCAGCCCTAAAGCAAGCAAATGCCAAGCCAGAGGACGTCGCTCACATTAACGCTCACGCCACCTCAACACCTGTTGGCGACATTGCTGAGTACAAAGCATTGCTTAGAGTATTTGGTGATCATCTTGCGAACATTCCAATTTCTGCAACCAAATCATCCACCGGACACCTGCTTGGTGGGGCTGGCGCGATAGAGGCAATCTTCACGGTGCTAGCAATCCACGAGCGCCTAGCTCCGCCAACTATTAATCTTGAAAACCAAGACGAGGAAATTCCACTTGATGTGGTTACCTCTCCAAGGAAGCTTTCTGATGGTTCGATCCTGGCAATCAGCACATCATTCGGATTCGGTGGTCACAACGCCGTTATCGCCTTCCGCAGTTACCAGGGCTGATTAATTGAGCAAGCTCTACTTCCGTCACGGAGCCATGAACAGCGGTAAAAGTACCGCTTTGCTTCAGGCTGCCCACAACTACGAGGAGCGCGCTCAACATGTTCTACTGGCCAAACCAGCAATTGACGTAAAGGGCGAAAAGGCAATAACTAGCCGACTGGGCGTTGATCGCGACGTTGACTTTCTAATAACACCAGAACTAAATCTCAGAGTGGAGTTTGCTCGCCGAGTGAATGAGTTCCTAAAAGCCACTGGCAATTCGATTGCCTGCCTTTTAATTGACGAGGCCCAGTTTCTAACTCGCGAACAAGTTGACCAGGCTTTAGAAATTGCAGTGCTCGACAACGTTCCAGTCTTGGCCTATGGCATTCGCACCGATTTTCTAACCAACGGTTTTCCCGGTTCGCTGCGACTTCTAGAAATAGCGCACTCACTCGAAGAGCTCAAGACCATTTGCCGCTGTGGCCGAAAAGCTATGTTCAATGCGCGCAAGATGGACAATGAATTTGTTTTTGACGGTGAACAGGTTGCTATAGATGGGGTTCACGTAACCTATGAATCACTTTGCCCGTCATGCTATTTCCAAGAGAAAAGTATGAATTCCTAAAAAATTAGGATTTAGTTCTCACAGGTCTCTTAGTTGCCGCAGGCTTCTTTACACCACCAGTCTCAGCCTTAGCTAATTTCTTTAGCAGCTTTACCTCGGATTTGTGCAGATCGCCAATGTAGTCCATCACCGCAAAGAGAACTCCAGAAACCACGAAGACTAGGTGAATGACAATTCGATAAATTGTCCCCTCGCCCACTTTCTCAACACCCTTAAGCGCAATGAAGTCCTTTAGAAGCTCGATGACTGAGATAGCAACCAGTGAGCCAATTAGCTTCATCTTTAGCCCAGAGAAATCAATGGTCCCCATCCAGTGTGGGCGATCAACCGAATCATGTGCTTCTTCGATTCGCGAAACAAAATTCTCATAGCCCGCGAAGATAACAATCAAAATCAGATTTGCTAGTAGAACTAGATCAAGTAGAGCTAGTAGCTCAAGAATAAAATCACTGCTGTTCCCGTTTACGGTTTTGCCAACAAGATTTACGAACTCCGCTACAAACCGGTAGAGCACCAGACCCAAAACTCCAACTAAACCTAAGTAAAGCGGCGCAAGAATCCAACGGGATTGAAAAAGAATCTTTTCTAGGTAGTGGCTAATCTTCATTCTTTCAATCTAAACCATTAGAGAAGATTTGGAATCTTCTGCTCATCTGCCACGTTCGCCCGTCTAAACCAGAAGGTAACCAGGGTCGAGATAATCACAATAAACAGTGAGTAAAGAGCTGGAATTAGCAGGATTTGGTCAATCTTTTCATTTCCCTGGAAGGTCACCATGATGATTGCAATTGCTAGCGGCCCGTTTTGAATTCCAGTCTCTAGCGAAATAGTTCTGGCGTTGGCTGGGTGAACCCTCAACGCCTTGGTAATTAGGTAGGCAATGGTTATTCCAAAAAGCCCAAGCCCAATTGCTACTACATAGGTCTGCCAGTTTGTGCTGGTAAGAAGTGCCCAGTTTCTCGGTACCCAGGTGGCCATTAGGAAGACTATGAAGAACAGACCAAAGAAACCGCCCATCAACTCCAGAATTGCGCCGACGTTGGCGCTGTAGCGCCTAATTAGCATTCCAAGCACAACCGGCACCAAGAGAATTACCAGTGTCAAAATGATGTTTCTGGTAGGAATTTGCGCCTCTGGATTATCAGCCAGCAAAATGCCACCGTAGATTGTCAGCATCAACGGGGTCATAATGATTGCCCACAATGTTGAGTTTGCTGTCATCATGACGCTCAAAGCTAGATTTCCCTTTGAGAAGTAAGTAAAGATGTTAGATGTTGTTCCAGCCGGTACCGCTCCCATCAAAAGAGCACCGATAGCAATAAATGGAACATTTGGATCATCTGGCAACATTTGGAATAAAAGTGTCGAGACAAGCACAAAGGCTAGCAGCGGCATGATTCCAAATTGAGTCAGCCAGCCAATCACCAATCCAGCGGGGCGCTTAATTGCTAACTTGAAATCTCTTGGGGTAAGGCCTGCGCCTAGACCAAACATAATCACAAAGACAAGGGCTGCTAAAAGTGCCTCTTCGAACGGGGTGACGACTGTTGGTTCGTTAGCTGTTTCAGCAAGAATGTTTATGGCGCGGTTAAACATGATTAGGCCTTCTTTCTCGAGATAGAAGAAATCTCCTGAGCACGCAGTTCTCTACGCAGTATTTTTCCAATTGGGCTCTTTGGTAGCTCACTGACAAATTCAACCGAACTTGGCACCTTATAGGCCGCAAGGTTCTCACGGCAGTGTGCAATTACAGTAGCTTCGTTGGTCTTGTTTAGTTCAGCAACGACAAAGGCTTTCACTTTCTCACCACCTTGGCTTTCAGGAACTCCAATGACGCCAACTTCTTGAATTCCATCAATTGCGGCAATCTGTTCTTCAACCTCATTTGGATAAACGTTGAAACCGGACACCAAGATCATGTCCTTCTTTCGATCAACAATGGTGAAGTACCCATCGGTGTCCATGGTGGCTATGTCACCGGTGCTTAGCCAACCGCCTTTTAATGTGGCAGCGGATTCATCTGGTTGATTCCAGTAACCCTGCATCACCTGTGGGCCCTTGGCAAGAATTTCACCAGGCTCACCAGCTGCAGCGTCTTTGCCTTTTTCGGTGACGAGCTTGATTTCAGTAGACGGCACCGGGATACCGATAGTTCCATCCTTGCCTTTGCCGCCAAGTGGATTGAAGGTAAGCACCGGTGCTGACTCAGTTAATCCGTAACCCTCAACAATTGGGGTCCCGGTAACTTTTCTCCATCGCTCTGAAACTGAGGCGTGCAATGCCATTCCGCCTGCAGCCGATGCTCTTAAATTCTTTGGTGGACTATCGATAAACCAGCGCTCATTTAGCAAAGCATTGAAAAGAGTATTTACACCGGTCATCCAGGTCACTTTGTAGTTCTCAAATACTCTCTTGAGGTTGCTAGGCGGGCGCGGTGATGGAACCAAAAGGTTCTTGGCACCTATGTGGAAAAAGCCAAGCAGATTCACAGTGAAAGCAAAGATGTGATACAACGGCAAGGCGGTGACAACAATCTCTTTACCTGGACGCATGTAATCTCCACACATCGAAATCATTTGCAAGGTGTTGGTGGACAGATTCCCGTGCGAAAGCATTGCTCCCTTAGAAACCCCTGTAGTACCTCCGGTGTACTGCAACGCAGCTAGCGAAGTTGAATCCAAGCCCTTCAGGTAGGCATCCAATGATCCTGATTTTTGCGTCTTTGCCCCAAGAGCTAGTGCATCTTTGAAGGTGGTGTGGGTAAAGCCAATTTTTGGAAGGCTGCGACTCCAGAATTTTTGGGTCACGCGGATTACTCCCCCAACAACTGCTGGGAAGTACTCAGAGATCTTTACCGTGACGATATTCTTGATTTGAGTTTTTGGCAGCACTGCCGCAACCCGGTCAGCAAACATATCAATAACAACTAGAGCTTTTGCTCCAGAGTCAGAGAACTGGTGAATCATTTCACTGGCTGTGTAGAGAGGGTTTGTGTTAACCAGCACACAACCTGCTTTCAGGATTCCAAAAGCCACGATTGGATAACTCAAACAGTTCGGCATCTGGACAGCAACGCGGTCTCCTGCGGAGAGTTTTAGTGTTTCTCTCAGGTAACTGGCGAACTGGTCAGAGAGTTTATCCACCTGAGCATATGTCAATGAGCCATTCATGCCATTAGGCATTACCTGGGTGAAGGCTGTGGTTTTCGAATACTTAGCTGCAGCCGCTCTAATGAGAGCTGGAAGAGTCTCTGGGGCTCCGCCTACCTCGTGAGGAACTTCTGATGGGTAACTTGCAAGCCAGGGACGATCTTTCATAACCACTCTCTCGGTGAAATCCACAGTCGGCGCTCACCGACATTGGAGTTTCACCAAGCCTAACTAACTGAGAACTGTGGATTCATACAACCCAGACAAAATTTCGATTAGTTTTTTGTGATTAATCGCGAGTCTAGAAATTATTTCGAAATATTCGAAATCACCATGGTGGGGAGTACGGGACTTGAACCCGTGACCGACGGATTATGAGTCCGCTGCTCTAACCAGCTGAGCTAACTCCCCTAGTGTCATAAATTCTATTCTTCGTCGTTCTTGAGACGATCAGTTGCATCTCGAACAACTTTTTTGGCGCGTTGAGCGGTGTTTTTAGCAGTTTCCTTTACTTTTGTGTTCACCGCTTTTGTTCGCTCAACAACCTCATCTCTGAGGTCCTCTAGCCTATCCCTGACCTCTTCACGAAGGTCTTCGCTTCGCTCCGAGGCAGCCTCACGTAGAGCCCTTGCTCTCTGGCGGAACTCAAGCACTCGCTTTTGCATGCTCTCGGGTAAAACACCGATGACTCTGCTGTACGAAGCTTGGTTGTCATCAGAGGTTCTATCTGATTCAGCATCCCCGCGATAAAGACCCTCAAAAATACTGATGGTTCTTTCTATGTCGTGAGACTGAATCAGGTAGAGCGAATTCTCTGAAAGTCGGTCGAGCTCCTTTTGATCGGCGGTAAGAACTTGTTCTAGCTTTTGGGCAAATTCCTGCACGTTATCAGGCTCAAAGAGATAACCGTTATCGCCGTCGTGAACGAGGTGTGGCAGCGCCATGGCGTTTGCTGCTACAACTGGTCTGCCTGAGGCCATCGCCTCCATGGTTGCAATGCTTTGTAACTCAGCAATTGATGGCATAGCAAAAAGTGTTGCTCGCTCGTAAGCTAGCGGCAACTCTTCCTCAGTGATATGGCCTAAGAATTTCACCTGGTGATCGATGCCCAGCTCTTTGGCAAGTGCTTCAAGGGTTTTCTTTTCGCCACCGTCACCAACAATTTCAACCTGGGTATTCAGGCTCTTTGGTAGCAGTGCCACGGCCTTTAGAAGGTTGTGGATGTGCTTTTCGTAATCCAGTCGCCCAAGAAACAAAATCCTTGGCTCGTGGTTGGTAGTTGGAGTGTCGTTAGCAAATTTTGAAGCATCAATTCCGCAGCTAATTGCCAAGACGTCTTTCAAGCCGGCTGCTTTTTCAAGTAGGTCGGCTGCTCTTCTAGTTGGAGTAGTGATGAAATCTACCTGGCTAAGGATGCGACCGGCGTCACGCCAAGCCATCCTCATCACGAAGTTTTCTAAGAACTTTGGAATGATCACGGTGTACTTGATCAAGTTCTCAGGCATTACGTGATTTGTGGCGAGCAACCTAATACCCTGCTGCTTTGCGCTCTGAATTAAATAGCGGCCCATAATCAGGTGAGATTGAATGTGAACCACATCTGGATTTAAATCTTTGAGGATCTTGTCCGTTTTGCTCTTGAGTGTAAATGGCCAAACATACCTAAGACTTTTGTGCTGAGGAATTCGGTAGCTCTTGATTCGATGCACGGTCATTGACTGTCCATCGTGAATCTCAGTGAATTTTCCAAAATTCTTATCAAAAGCAGAAGTAATGATGTGCACGTTGTGACCATGGCGAGCAAGGCCAGAGGCTAGGCGCTCTGCAAAGCGGGCTGCCCCGTTGATATGCGGCGGGAATGTGTCACAGCCAATAACAATTGTCAGCGGTTGGGTCGCAACCGACTCATTATTAGATGTCAAACTACTTGCCTCGATTTAGGGGTCTTAGCTGAGTCCGCTCAGCTAAGTCCATTTTAGCCCCTGCGTGGCTTTCTATTGAGCTCTGGGTGGACCCTAGACAGAAGGTAAACACCGATAACAGCGACCAGGGCACTCAAACCAAAACCGGTAGCCACCGCAGCGCTGGCCGCGGTCGCCTCGCCGAGGATGACGATACCTATGGTGACAGCAACCAGAGGGTCAATCACAGTTAGTCCTGCAATCACAAGATCCGGTGGTCCTGAGGAATAGGCATTCTGCACAAACCAGCTACCTAGTGCTACCGCGCCAATCAAGGCAACTAGGCAGGCCAAGGTTAACCATTCAAACTGGCTTTGGTAAATTCTCTGAATTACCACTTTGGCTAGGGTGGCAACGAATCCGTAGAGCACTCCGGCGCCAATCACATAGGCAAGGGCCTTTGCCCTTTTACCAACCGTGAAAAACAAAACTGTGAAAACGATGAGAATTGTGCCGAGAACGCCGAGAACTTCCCTTAGCCGGTCGTCATTCAGAACTGTTTCGTTAGCAACTCCAGAAGCCATCGACACGAAGGCACCGACACCCAGTGTGCAAAGACTGATTGCCACAATGGTTCCGCGATTAAGTTTGGTCTTTGTCACTCTTGCGTTTAGAAGAGATGTAATAACCAAAGCGATAGCGCCTATCGGCTGAACCACAATAAGAGGAGCCAGAGAAAGCGCTGCAAGTTGAAGAATAATTCCAAGGCCCATGAAAGCGGTGCCCGAAAGCCACTGCGGTCTCTTTACCAAAGACAAAAGCTGCTTGAGAGAAAGCGAGCCCCTAAGTTTTTTTCGCGGTACTCCTGGCTTTTTTTCCCGTGAGCCGGTTACCGCCTCGTTTTGAAACTGTGCACCAAATGCGAGAGATACTGCCGCTAAGACTGCAAAAAATATTGCAAGCAGACGCAGGTCAACACCGGGACCTGTGGCAGAAACATCAAGAACGTTAGAAAACATCATTTCTTCATGATGTTACCTTGAGATACCACCCTTGATTGGGAACTCACAGGGTAAATTTGAATCATGGCCATTAGACCAATTCACATCACCGGTTCCCCAGTGCTGCATCAGCGCGCTGAAGAAGTTAGAATTTTCGACCAATCTCTAGCTGAACTAGTAGACGACATGTTCGAAACTATGGATAAGGCTCCCGGGGTTGGCTTAGCCGCTCCTCAAATCGGTGTTGGGCTTAGGGTTTTTACCTATGACTATCCAGATGATGAGGATCAAGAACGTCGCGGCGTTATCATCAATCCAGTTTTAGAACTTGGCGAAATAATTAACGAACCGGCCGATGAAGACACCGAGCTTGAGGGTTGCCTATCTGTTCCAGGTGAGCGCTTCCCCTTAAAGCGAGCTGAGAGTGTGAAAATACGTGGCGTAGATTTGCAACAAATGCCTGTTGAGATAGAAGCTACCGGTTGGTTTGCCAGAGTTTTTCAACATGAGTTTGATCATCTAGATGGAAAACTTTACGTGGACAGACTTGCAGAACCTTGGAAGGAAATTTCAGCTGAGGTTATCTTGGAAAGAGGCTGGGGCAAACCAGGTGTAACTTGGCTACCAGGTCTGGATAATCTCGAAGACTAACTCAACCAAGCCAAAGTCTAATCAGAGCAGCAACTAAGGCAGCGCTTGCGACCATAACAATAAACGGCGCGCGAAGAAAAAGAAGCAACGCCGCAACCAAAAGTGCCGGACCCCTGGCATCTAATTCAATTTGAGTTCCACTGGTAAAGCCTTGAACACCAAGTAGGGCGGCTAACAAAGCTACGGTAAGAAGATTTGCGATTCTAGCTAGAACTGGATTGTTTAGTACTGAGCTTGGCAATAAGTAGCCGAAAATCTTCCAAGAATAAACAGCAAGGCTAGCTGCCACAATTCCAAACCATAGGCTCATTTGATTACCTGCTCTTTAGGTTTTAGCCAATTGAATAAACCAAATATCACGGAGCTAAGCCCAGCAACTAGAACCGGAACACCCGCCGGTAAATAGGGAGTGGTAAATGTAGCAATCAAAATGGCCAAGGCCGCCACGGCAAAAGTTTGGCGCTCCATTAGCCTTGGCCAAATCAAACCAAGAAATGCAGCGGCCGCGGCGGCATCTAAACCAAAGTTTTTAGGATCACCTAGAGCGTCGCCAAGCACCGCTCCAATAAATGTCATGAGATTCCAAAAGACAAAGACCGCGGCTCCGGTGAGCCAAAAACCTTTTTTCTGGTCGGCAATCTCTTTTTGTGCAGTAGCTACCGCGGTTGACTCATCGATTGTCAAGAGAGCTGGAATCAACTTACCTAGACCCAGTGGTTTTAGTAGCGGTGCCATTCTTAATGCGTAGAAACCGTTTCGGATGCCAAGAAGCCAAGCCGAGACAACTGCCGCCCCTACCCCAATACCGCCCACTCCAGCTGCCGCAATAACGCCAATGAACGCAAACTGTGACCCTCCACTAAACATCAAAAGGCTAAGAACCTGAGTTTGCACGATATCAAGACCGGCGGAAACTGAAAGCGCACCGAATGAAATGCCATACAAGCCCGTTGCAAACCCAACTCCTAAGGAGATTGAAAGCACCGAGAACTCACGCTGATTTTTTGGTTTAGCCATTAGACACAACTTTATTTTGTGCAGATAGAAACAGCTGCGCTCTAGTTGCCAGAGAGCATTTTTCTAATATCGCTTTTATGGTCGAACGAACTCGATACTTTGGCATATCAAGTTCTTTCGAAATCTCATCATCATCCTTGCATTGCATGAAACAACCAAGCACTTCAGCCTCTTTATCGGTGAGAAAGGCCAAGCTGGTGTCAATGTTCGGAGTCTGATAATTAAAGGGCTCAGGTTGGTTAATTAGAGACTTAAGAGACTGAAAATCTATTTCTTGCTCCGACCCAGCGGCGCTTCTAATTGCCTTGAGTAAATCCTGGGATTGAGAGTCCAGAGTTACTAGATCAGTTGCGCCGGCGGCTATGGAAGCGAGTAAAAGCTCAGAGCTAAAATAGGCGCCGGTCATAATCACGGGAGGCATCTCAACTTTATTCTCTTGGTAAATGGGAATAAGTTTTGAGATCAGTGATACTCCATCTAATCCGCGTACTCGGTGATCAATTAGTAGAACATCTAGTGCTGCCTCTGGGGCTCTAAGTTTTGAGCTTTCAGCAGAGTCGTCTTCAAAAACCACTTGGCAATCATCCTGCGAATCAATCAGCATTCTGCGGCCAAATCGAATATCCTCATCAGCATCAATAATTCCTATTCTCAGCGTCTTAGTCACGAGAAGCTATTCCTGCCAGTGCTCTTAGTTTTGGAAAAATCGCAGAAATGGTAAAACCAACCCCCGGTACTCGAGTTGCTTCAACAGTTCCGGCGTAGAGTGCAGCTCTCTCGCGCATAGCAGTCAGACCGGCACCTTGAATTACTTCTACAAGTGCTCGCACATCATCCTCGGCTGTATAACCGGAACTTAGAGATTCCAAGCCGGAATCGCTGCGACGATTAGCTTCAATTCCATTGTCTTTGATTAGAACCTGAAGCCCCTCTTCAACCCATGAGAAGCCAATAGAAATGTTTGTTCCAATAACGCAGTGCTTCCTGGCGTTGGCTAGGGCGTCAAAAACAATTCGGTAAATCGCCAGCGCTGCCCCCTCTGAAATTTCAAACCGCTTGCCCTCATGGTTTATTGACACATCAAAACCAAATTCACGATAAGTGACTACGAGAATCTCTATTTCATCCAACCCCGGGGGTGCAGCCGATACAGCGTGCGATTTATTGAGCATGTCGTAAAGGCGTCGTAATTCTGAGTGTGCGGCTCGAGCAGAAGTGGTGATTCTCTCTAGCGAGCGAAGTGCTGATTCCGGGTTCGCTTTTGCTGCATAGCTGCCACCCTCCGCTTGCGAAATAACGGCAGCAACTTTTTGAATAGTTAGCTCGTTTATGTCTCTTGCGATATCAAATCTTTCATTTTGCTCAGCTACCTCAAGGGTCAGTTGTGCCTGAGTCTGAGCCGAAAGCACTCGGTCAAACTCAGTTCCGACATAGACCTCATACGTAATGGCCAATCTGCCGAGCAGCCAAAAAAGAGTATTGCCTGTTCCCACGACCAGCGTAAAGAGGATGAATGCCACCGCTTTGTCGCCATCAGTGTTAAGGATGAGCCCGTAGAGGTTTGATCCGTCTGGAAGTAGAAATGAGTTTGCCCAAGAGACGGCCAGACCAGAGACAATCGTTACTGCAAGACCGATGTAACTCCAAAGGCGAGCAGAAAAGGCTGCAATCAAAAACAGTGCAATCGGAGCACTGAGTCCACCTAGAACTGGTGATAATCTCAGGAAAATTTCAAGGCTGGTGCCAATAACAATGAGAGCAATGCTCAGAGGTGGTATTTTTGCGGCAAATAGAATGGCGGCGGCGAGTAGGCCCGTAACTAGGAGTGCCTGGTAGCCCTGGAGAACGAGATCTAGACCACCAAACAGTAGTAGCGCAAAGCCAGCTAGAACTGCCGAGGAAGTCCAAGGATGATCCTGGATCCAACGAATCAACGTGGCCTCCTGATCCTAGAAAAAGAGTGGCTCCCCGGCTTGGACTCGAACCAAGAACCTATCGGTTAACAGCCGATTGCTCTGCCAATTGAGCTACCGAGGAATGTTGATTTCGCAACTGCCCTAGACTACCAAAAAATTAGCCCTGCCATACGGCCGCCCTTGATTTTCGTTGAAAAAAAGCGATTAGTAGCCCAGGTTTGGGTCTACCTCGCCCACCCATCCAGAGTCTTGGCCAAAAGCTTTGACGTTTTCTCTGATTCGCTCGGAAAATAGCCTGACCACCTGGGCTCTGGTGTCGGCAGTGTGCGGAGTAATGATTATGTTCTTTGCGCTCCAAAGTGGATGGCCGTCAGGCAATGGCTCAGGTTCAGTTACGTCAACAGCAGCCCCAGCAATTTCTTCATTATTCAAGGCTTGCACTAAATCTTCTGTGTTGACAATTGGACCGCGCGCAATATTCACCAAATAAGCACTTCTTTTCATTTTTGAGAACTTGGCAGAATTGAATAGACCTTGGGTTTGTTTAGTTAGAGCACAGGCAACGATGACTAGGTCTGCTTTTTCAAGTGCCGAATCTAGCTCTTCAATTAACAAAGTTCTTGATGCGTTTGGCATTGGTTGCTTTTTATTCCTAAGCACAGTTACCTGTGCTCGAAATGGTGTAAGAAGTTTAACCAACTCCTCGGTAATTCCACCGGCTCCGATGATAAGAACCTCGCTGTCATAAAGAGAATCGGCGAACTGACGGCCCCAGGAATTAGCTTTCACACGCTCTGGAATTACCCGCATCATGGCTAAGGAAAGCGCTAGTGCGTGCTCTGCTACCGGTTCACGATAGGCGCCCTTTGCCGAAGTGAAGCGGATTGGTCTCTTTATAACTTCAGCGAAGGCATCCACCCCAGCAAATGGTAATTGCACCCATTCAATTTGTGGATTCTGATCCAACATTTTTTCGAGACCGTCGGGGTTTGAATAATCAAGCCAGATTAGCGCCTGGACATCACTGGTAAGCGGAACTACCTGACCGCCAGAATCCTGAACGGCCTGTACATATTCAGGAAATTGTTTTGGCTCCATTGCCACTGAAATCATCAGATTCCTTGAAGTTTTCTACGCTCTGCTTCCAGCTTGACAAGATCCTGCTGGATCTGAGCACTCTGCTGAGGATCATCAGCAACGTCAGCACGACGAAGCATTGATAAAAGGTTTGCCTTGTCGTGAGCTAAAGCGTTGATTAGTGCCCTAGCAATGACGCCCTGACCATATCTAATCAACTCTTCTTTATTTTTGGCCGGTAGCGACTGTGCTGCCACTGAGCGAAGCATTGATTGAAGTTCTGGTTCTAAGGAGCGAGCAATCGAGTTCATCCACTCATCAGAACCAAGAGACGACAGCGAGTTTCCAATCGCTTCTAAGATCGCGTTATGAGCAGGAGTGCTAAAGCCGTCTCTGATAATTCTGATTAACTGATCCGCCTGAAACGATTCTGGAATCTGAACTAGAACCTCTAGAACCTGGCGTTCGAATCTAGAAATTGGATCAGCAAGATTTGGCTGCGAGAAACGATCTCCCGCATCAGAATCTTTGGTCATAAGATCAACTAAATCTTCGGGAGCTGAGTCACGTCTCAAATCTTTCACCGCATCTTGCTTTGCACTCTTGGCGGCTGCATCAACAAGTGCGGCCACCTCGTTACCCTCAAGATTCACCCAACCGGCTAACTCTCTGGTGTAAGCGGGTCTCATTGATGGATCTAGAATTTGAGCTACCACCGGGGCCGCAGCTCTGGCTGCGCCAACCCTTCCCTCAATTGTCGAGAGATCGAACTTAGATATTTTCTGCTTGATGGCGAATTCAAAAAGCGGCTTTTTAGCTTCAATCATTTCCAATACTGCAGCGTCACCTTTTTCTGATCTCAGATCGCAAGGATCAAGTCCCTCTGGTCCAACCGCAACAAAAGTTTGGGCTGAAAACTTATGTGAATCTGCATAAGCACGCATAGCCGCTTTCTGACCTGCTGCATCAGGATCAAATGTGAAAATTACCTGTGCTGGTGACTCTTTATCAGCTGAGAGTAGGCGATTAATTATTCTGATGTGCTCATCACCAAAAGCTGTTCCGCAGGTTGCAACCGCAGTGGTTACGCCGGCAAGATGACAAGCCATGACATCGGTGTAGCCCTCTACAACAACTACCACCTGCCGCTTTGAAATGTCTTTCTTGGCAAGATCTATTCCGTAAAGCACTGATGATTTGTGATAAACCAAAGTGTCACTAGTGTTTAGATACTTTGGACCCTGGTCATCCTCATATAGCTTTCGAGCGCCGAATCCGATTACCTGACCGGTGGTATCCCTAATGGGCCAGATCAGCCGGCCGCGGAATTTGTCGTAAGCACCACGATCGCTCTTTGTTGCCAGCCCGGCCACCACCAACTCGTCAATTGAAAAACCGAGGGTCTTCAGGTGATCGGTCAGGTTGCTCCAACCCTTTGGAGCGTAGCCAACGCCAAACTTTTCAGCCGCTGACTTATCAAAACCTCGAGATTTCAAAAAATCGCGACCGGTGGTCGCTTCATCGATCATTAGCTGGGATTCATAGAACTTAGCGGCGGCATTATTAGCTTCCAAAATTCTTGATTTCTGACCTTGGTCTACGGATGCGCCACCTTCTTCGTAGGTGAGCTCATAGCCAACCCGAGCGGCAAGTTTTTCAACCGCCTCGGTAAAGCTAATTGAATCCATCTGCTGGAGGAACTTATAGGCGTCACCGCCCTCACCGCATCCGAAGCAGTGATAGAACCCCTGCATTGGTCGCACGTTGAAAGATGGGGATTTTTCATCATGAAATGGACATAAGCCCTTTAGCGAGCCAACGCTGGAGTTTTTCAGCGAAACGTACTCCCCAACGACATCAGCAATATTGACCCGAGATTTAACTTCCTCGATGTCTCTAGCTCTGATTTTTCCGGCCATGCTTCTTATCCTAGGGTTCTGCCGATTAGAAGCTTGGGCTCTTGGCGACCAGGCGATTGTGAAGAGTTATGGCGCTTTGATCAGTTAGTGACGCCACTTGGTCCACCACCACTCGTTTTTTCTGTATATCCGTTTTTGCCTGCGACCAAGCAGCGGTGCAATAAACATCTAGGTTCTGACCATTTGACGCAAGTAGCGCTTCGGCAAGTTCCACCAAAAGCTCGCGCTGCCATTGGTAAACAGGTCTGCGAGATTCATGAGACATCAAAAATGCTGAAACAATTCCTTTCAACACCGCAATTTCAGACCTGACATCCTCTGGAACGTTTAGATTGGCACCGTACCTAACCATAGGTAAATCAGTTTCGGCTGCACTTGATGCACGCGAAGTTGTGGTTAGACTCACAAATCTGCCAATTAAATC
>WLGC01000030.1 GCA_009703465.1 Actinomycetota bacterium
TCTAAATACATTGGCGCTCAGGGCGTTAGCGTCTCAATTGAGCACTTCGGAGCCTCTGCCGACTACAAAACTCTGTTTCGTGAGTTTGGCATGACCACCGAATCTGTGGTTCTGGCGGCCAAGCAAGCACTAAAAAATAATTAATCAACATACTCACGAATCGAAAGAAACTATGAACACCTCTCCCCTTGCTACTCTCTCAAAAAACGGTGTCAGCATCTGGCTTGACGATCTTTCAAGATCAAGAATTGTTTCTGGCAACCTAAGTGAGTTAATCCAAACCCGATCTGTTGTTGGCGTTACCACAAACCCAACAATCTTTGCGGGAGCTCTTGCCAAAGGTGAGGGCTACCAGGCTCAGGTCGCTGAACTTGCTAAAGCCGGCGTTAGTGCTAGCGAGGCTATTTTCGAAATAACCACCAAGGATGTCTCTGATGCCTGCGATATCTTCTCAAGCGTTTATAAGGAAACAAATGGATTCGATGGTCGAGTTTCTATTGAAGTTGAGCCTGACTTGGCTGAGGATGCTGTGGCAACTATAAAGCAAGCCAAAGAACTTTTTGCAAAAGTGAATCGCGAGAACGTGATGATCAAGATTCCGGCTACAAAGCAGGGGCTTAGCGCAATTACCGCAGTAGTTGCAGCCGGAATCAGCGTAAACGTGACACTTATTTTTTCTTTGCAGAGATATCGTGAGGTAATTGCGGCCTACGTCGAAGGCGTAAAGCAAGCAAAGGCAAGTGGTCACGACATTTCAAAAATTCATTCCGTGGCTTCATTTTTTGTTTCACGCGTGGATTCAGAAATTGATAAGCGTTTAGAGCAGGTTGGGCATCCGGAGCTAAAGAGTAAAACAGCCCTCGCAAACGCTCAATTGGCCTACGAGGTCTTTGAGGTTGAATTCAACAAGCCAGAATGGCAGGATCTTGCAAACGCTGGTGCAAACATTCAAAGACCCCTTATGGCATCCACAGGGGTAAAAGATCCCTTGCTACCCGACACTTTGTACGTCACTGAGTTGGTTGCACCGCTACTGGTCAACACAATGCCAGAGAAAACTATGGAGGCTGTTTTCGACCATGGTCAGATCCCAACAGACTCAATCACCGGAAACTACAAGCAGGCACAAGCTGTGCTGGATTCAATCGCAGCTGCCGGTGTATCACTTGATGACGCGACCGAGCTTCTAGAAAAAGAAGGCGTTGAGAAATTCAAGGTATCTTGGCAAGAACTTGTAGCAACCGTTGACAGCGCTCTCCAGGCAGCAAAGTAGATGAACTCAGGAATGCAGTTAAAGGTAGTTACATCCGGCACCGCAACAGCTGCAGTCGATGATTCTCTGGGTGAATTGATATCTCAGCAAATAGCCAGTCGAATTTCCAGAAAGGACTCGACGGTCTGGGGTAAAGATGCAGAAGCTGAATCAGGAATTCGCCTTGGTTGGGTTAGTTCGCCAAAAGATTCACTACCTCTTATTGATTCGATACATCGACTTAGAGATAAATTCACAGGTATTGGCGTAAATCGCTTCGTGCTATGCGGCATGGGTGGTTCCTCCCTGGCACCAGAGGTGATAACCAAGACCGCCGGAGTTGAATTAGTGGTTCTAGATTCGACAAACCCCGATCAGGTCAGTGCCGCCCTAGCTGAACCACTATCGAACACCGCGGTTATCGTTTCATCTAAATCAGGTTCTACTGTTGAAACAGACTCTCAGAAACGTGCCTTTGAAGCCGCATTTACGCAAGCTGGTATTGATCCTAAAGAGCGAATAGTAATCGTCACTGACCCAGATTCCCCAATGGAGCAAGCCGCCAAGTCGGATGGCTACCAAATTTTTCAAGCCGATCCTACTGTTGGTGGGCGCTACTCGGCTCTAACCGCATTTGGTTTAGTGCCATCGGGTTTGGCTGGTGTCGACCTAGCGCAGCTACTAGCCCAAGCAGCCGAAGCAATGGAAATACTGAGCGCTGATTCACCAAACAATCCGGCTCTGATTCTCGGCGCGGCGCTCGCACGTACTCCGGGTGAAATGGGCTTTCGAGACAAAATCGGAATTGTTGAAGATGGCACAAGCATCCGTGGTCTCGGAGACTGGATAGAGCAGCTTGTTGCTGAATCAACTGGAAAACTCGGCAAGGGAATTCTTCCGATTGTGCTTGAACCAAAAAGCGCTGAGTTTCGATCTGGGCTAGCAGATGTAGTTGCAGTTCACATTCAACAAGACGCAAGACCAGTTGCCGGAGACTCAGTCAGCGTGTCAGGTTCACTAGGTGGACAGCTTCTGCTTTGGGAATATGCAACAGCGGTGGCTTGCTACCTACTTGGTGTAAATCCGTTCGATCAGCCAGATGTTGAGTCTGCAAAGATTGCCGCTAGAGCCATGCTGGAAAAAATGACTGGGACTGAAGAACCTGAGATTGTTTTTGATGGTGTCGGAGTGTCCAGTGCTGGTTTCAATGCGGTCGGCAACTCCTTGACGGAAGTTATTGCGAGCCTTACAGCTCAAGTTGATACAGATCTCGGCTACCTCTCAATTCACGCCTATATGGACCGATCAGGCGTTCCGCAAGCTTTATCCCTTCGGGATGAGTTTGCCAACAAAATTAAGCGACCGGTAACTTTTGGCTGGGCGCCTCGTTTCTTGCACTCAACCGGGCAGTTTCACAAGGGCGGGCCAAAACAAGGTGTGTTTCTTCAATTGGTTTCTGCAAGCGAATTTGATCTTGAGATACCGGGGCGTGAGTTTACTTTCGGTGAATTGATAACGTC
This sequence comes from Actinomycetota bacterium, assembly GCA_009703465.1. Taxonomy (GTDB): domain Bacteria; phylum Actinomycetota; class Actinomycetes; order Actinomycetales; family Microbacteriaceae; genus Rhodoluna. Next base: position 2,773 of record WLGC01000030.1, read on the forward strand.
TCAGGCCGCTGGTGATGCGAAAGTTTTATCAGATCTTGGAAGGCCAGTGCTAACACTGTCACTGAAAGATCCAAACAGTGCTATTCAAGTAATAAGCAAAGCGATTTAAGGAGCTGCTAAACCGTGGGTAACAGTGAAACCAAGGCTAATCCGCTTCGCGACCCCGACGATAGAAGACTCACCAGAATTGCCGGACCGAGCAGTTTGGTCATCTTTGGAGTTACCGGTGACCTTTCCAGAAAAAAACTAATGCCAGCTGTCTACGACTTAGCAAACCGTGGTTTGCTTCCGGCGGGCTTTTCACTTGTTGGCTTTGCCAGGCGTGAGTGGAAGAACCAAGACTTTGGAAAAGTAGTTAAGGAATCTGTAAAGAAGTACGCCAGAACCCCTTGGAATGAGGCAATCTGGAAGCAACTCTCTCAGAACATTCGATTCGTATCCGGCGAGTTCCATGATGACAAAGCCTTTGATCGCCTGGCTAAGACTATTGCTGAGTTAGATGCCGAGGTCGGCACGAACGGTAATCATGCCTTCTATCTCTCGATTCCGCCAAAGGATTTCGCTCAGGTATGCCAGCAATTAAAAAGATCTGGACTGTCAGCCGCCGGTCCAGATCAATTCCGAAGGGTTGTAATAGAAAAACCTTTTGGTAGAGATTTGAAGTCTTCTCGAGAGTTAAACAATGTTGTCGAATCAGTTTTTCCACCGGACTCGGTTTTTAGGATCGATCATTATCTCGGCAAAGAAACGGTCCAAAACATTCTTGCTTTGAGATTTGCAAACATGATGTACGAGCCGCTCTGGAACTCCAATTACATCGATCACGTTCAAATCACAATGGCTGAAGACATTGGCGTTGGTGGTCGCGCGGGTTACTATGACGGGATTGGCGCAGCCCGAGACGTTATCCAGAACCACCTACTTCAACTACTTGCTCTCACGGCGATGGAAGAGCCAGTGTCTTTCGATGCAACAGCTCTTCGAGCAGAGAAGGAAAAAGTACTATCTGCAGTTCGGGTACCCGAGAACATCGCTAAGCACACTGCTCGCGGTCAGTATTCCGGCGGTTGGCAAGGAGGCCAAGAAGTTGTTGGGTTCCTTGATGAAGAGGGAATGAACAAGAAATCTATCTCTGAGACCTATGCAGCTATGCGGTTAGACATCAACACGAGACGATGGGCTGGTGTCCCCTTTTACCTTCGCGCCGGAAAGCGACTCGGTCGACGAGTAACTGAGATTGCTGTGGTGTTCAAACGAGCACCTCAACAACTATTTGCACAAGCTCAGACGAGTTCGTTTGGGCAAAATGCTTTGGTAATTCGCGTCCAGCCAGATGAAGGTGTGACCATTCGTTTTGGCTCCAAGGTACCTGGTGTCGGAATGCAAGTAAGAGATGTAACTATGGATTTCGGCTACGGTCATGCTTTCACTGAGGCATCTCCAGAGGCATACGAAAGATTGATTCTTGATGTTCTACTTGGTGATCCACCACTTTTCCCTAGGCACCAGGAGGTTGAGCTTTCCTGGAAAATTCTCGATCCGGTTGTTAGCTTCTGGGAAAAGAAAGGTCAGCCGGAACAGTATCGCCCTGGCACATGGGGCCCGGACAGCGCAGATCAGATGATGGCCCGCGATGGTCGCGAATGGAGGATTCCGTGATAGTTGATCTGGAAAACACAACTGTAAGTAAGGTCTCCAAAAAAATTGTTCAAATCCGCGAGCAGGGCGGCGTAGTAGCACTTGGCAGAGTTCTCACCCTTCTCATCGAGACTGACGCTAAGGGTGTTGAGACGGCAATCAAGGCGGCTAATGATGCTTCAAGGGAGCACCCTTGTCGGATTATTGTTCTGACATCAGATCCAAGCACTACTTCTAAGAAGGCAAGCCTTGACGCTCAGATTCGAGTTGGTGGAGACGCTGGTGCTTCTGAGGTCATCGTTCTGCGTGCCTATGGCAAGGCTGCTTCCGATTCCCAGAGCCTAGTCACGGGTTTGCTTCTGCCTGACGCACCGATTGTTGTCTGGTGGCCAGGAAAGGCGCCAGTCAATCCGGCCGCATCTTCGATTGGCAAAATTGCGACCCGGCGAATAACAGATGCTGCCAGCCAAGCTGACCCAAAAGCTCACTTCAAAAACTTGGCAAAAAATTACACTCCTGGTGATAGCGATTTTGCTTGGACTAGGTTGACAAAACTGCGCACCCAACTTGCAACAATGTTGGATCAGCCTCCATATGACAAAGTACTCTCCGCAGAAATAATTGGATCTTCCGATTCGCCCAGCGTGGAACTGCTGGCGGCATGGCTTGAGCTAAAGCTTCGTATCCAAGTAAAAACTGTCCGCACAACGCCTGCAAAATCAATAAACAAGATCAAAAGCATACGTTTAATTAGAAAATCAGGCGATGTCGTAATTAGTAGAGAAGTACAAGACAAAGCTGTTTTAAGTCAACCGCTTCAGCCAAGCCGGGAGATTTCCCTTCCGGTGCGTAGCTTGCGAGATTGTCTAAGTGAAGATCTTAGACGTCTAGACCCGGACGATCTTTTTGGCGAAGTGATCACAAAGAGTTTCGGCGCAAAAGCTCGGGCAAAGAAGTAGACCATGCGAGAGATCAAAGTTTACGATGATTTGGACGCCGCGGCACAGTTTTCAGCAGTTGCGCTCGTAGACAAACTTGAACAGCTGAGTATCTCAAAGCACTCTTTCAACATCATGCTTACCGGCGGCTCACTTGGAATTAAGATGCTTGAGAAAGCCTCAGCTATTCCAAAGATTCACTCAATTTCTCTAGCTGGTTTAAATCTCTGGTGGGGAGATGAGAGATTCGTACCCAAGGAGCACGAAGACAGAAATGCTCTGCAAGCAAGGCGGGCGCTAGTTGACTCTTTGATGTTAGGACCAGAACAAATTCATGAGTTCCCAGCAGCTGATAGTGGATTTGATCTTAATCAAGCAGCACTCGTTTTCTCAGCACACTATCAAGAACTATCGCCTAGTTTTGATCTGGTGCTTTTAGGTGTTGGCCCAGATGGGCACGTTGCAAGTCTTTTCCCTGGTCACGATTCACCTAAGACCGATCACCCCATTATTGCTGAGAACCACTCCCCAAAACCTCCTACCGAGCGACTAAGTTTCAACTATTCAATACTGAATAAAGCCACAGAAGTTTGGTTTCTGGCTGCCGGAGTAGAAAAAAGTTCCGTGGTGGCCGAAATACTAGATGATAATTCAGCAAGCAATTTGCCTGCGGCTAAAGTCAGCGGCACAGAAAAGACGATTTGGTTTTTAGACAAAGCATCAACTTCACTTAGAAAATAACTGCCCGATTGACTCGGGCTACTATTTTTTGGAAGTTTTTGCGATTGCTGCCTTGCTCGGCTTGGCCGGGGTTGCCTTTTGCTTCTTAGTTGAAACGGTCTTCACTGGAGCACCTTTGACCGATGAGTTGCTGGCCGCTGAAATCTTCTTCGCCGGAGCCTGCTTAGCAACGGTCTTGACCGCTTTAGATGACTTTCCAGTTGAAGAAACCTGGGATGAAACTGATTTAGTGGCACCTGCTTTGGGTGTCCCAGCCGCTGCCTTTTTAGCGCTCGCTTTTGCGGCTAATTTGGCAGCCTGTTTGGCTTCCTCGGCTAGGCGGACACGGCGAACCCGCACCGCCGAAACAGCTTCGTCGAGCAATTCTTTGGCTTCCTTGAGCGTTCTACGCTCTTTTACATACGCAAGATGCGTCTTGTATGGCTCATGCTTTGCAATTACTGGCGGGTTAGCTTTATCTTGTCCAGCTGGAAGACCGCAATTTGGGCAGTCGATAATTTCTGGAATATCGCTAGGGTCAACATTTAGAGCGTACTGCGGACTATAGGAGTGCCCAGCTGCACAGTAGTAATTCATAGTGAACCGCTCGGCCTTGAAGCCGCGATCCTGCTCGCCCATCGGTCCTGCACCAACGCGAGAACCTCTGATTGCCGCTCCGCCTGTACTCATAAACTAACTCCAGCTTTATGGGTGTTTTTATGCAACCAGATCAAAACGAGTGAACAAACCAAGGCTAATAACAACTACTACCCAAACCACGCCAAGAATGATGGTTATCCGGTTAAGGTTACGTTCAGCAACACCAGATGACGCCATGGTTGTGGTTACTCCGCCGCCAAACATGTCTGATAGACCGCCGCCGCGTCCCTTGTGAAGCAGAATCATTAGGGTGAGGAGAAGGCTGGTAATAGCCAAAAGAACGTGTAGAGCAATCTGCAGCGCTGCCATTATGGGAAATCCTTAGGTTTATAGGTTCTAGAAAATTATAGAACGATGTGCTTCTGAAAACGAGCGATACCGCTGAATTCGTCGGCATCGAGGCTAGCCCCGCCAACTAAAACCCCATCTACCTCAGGGCTTTTGAGGAATCCAGCAACATTATTGGCTTTAACAGATCCGCCGTACAGAATCCTGGTCGCGGCAGCTATCTCGGGACCATGTTCAGCCGCAATTGCCTCTCTAATTTTTCCACAAACAATAGCCGCTTCTTCTGGAGTCGCCACTTTGCCTGTGCCAATAGCCCAAACCGGCTCGTAGGCGATAACAAAGTCAGAAAGTTTCTGATGACCAGCCAGTGCTGCAATGACCTGAGCTACTGGAACAGCACTTTGACCTTGTGTTTCTAGTTCCTCAAGTGTCTCGCCAACACAGATGATCGGAATTAAACCGGTTCTGAATGCTGCGGCTGTTTTTTCCTGAACTGTTTGATCGGTCTCGTGATGATTAGTTCTTCTCTCGCTGTGCCCGACTAAAACATATTTGACGTCAAGTTTTTTCAGAAAAACACCAGAGACTTCTCCGGTATAAGCACCCGAATCGAATTTAGAAATGTCTTGTGCTCCTAGCGTGACCGAGAGTTTATCGGCGCCAACTAGAGTCTGAACGCTCCTGATGTCGGTGAATGGTGGAAAAACCACCACCTCACATTTTTCATAGTCGTGATTTGCATCGCTGAGTGTCCAGGATAACTTCTGGACAAGAGCAATAGCCTGAAGATGATCATGGTTCATCTTCCAGTTGCCAGCAATCAGCGGAATTCGAGTTACGGTTTCAGCGTTATTCATGGTTGTTGAGTCATTCATTTAGCCAA
>WLGC01000031.1 GCA_009703465.1 Actinomycetota bacterium
AATGGATGCTCTACGTGCAGGAATCGCCAAGTGCTCAAGGTGGACGCGGTTTGGCACTTGGCAAGATTTTCAATACCAAGGGTGAACTATTGGCTACTGTTGCCCAAGAAGGCATGGTTCGAGTACCAGAACTGGCAAAATAGAGTCAAATGATTAATTACAAAAAACTCGCCGAACTAAACGCTCGGGAACAGAAAACTTTTGCCGAGCGTAACCCAAAGTCAAAAGCTGCTTACGAAAAAGCGAATCATCTCTTTGGCAAAGTGCCGATGACCTGGATGAATAAAAAAGCTGGTGGCTTCCCTCTCTACCTAGATCGAGCCCACGGTAATCGCATTTGGGATATCGATGGAAATGAATACATCGATTTTGCTCTCGGTGACACCGGTGCAATGGCAGGCCACTCAGCTCCTGAGGTAGTCGAAGCAATCACTCACCGAGTGAAAGACCTAGGTGGACTCACCACAATGTTGCCAACTGTTGACGCAGAGTGGGTCGCAAAAAACCTGACCGAACGCTTTGGTATGGCTAAGTGGAGTTTCGCACTAACTGCAACTGACGCAAATCGCTGGGCTATTCGTCTCGTACGGGCAATCACTGGAAAGCCAAAAATACTTTTTAATTCGTATTGCTATCACGGCTCAGTCGACGAATCGCTGATTGTTGTCGGACCTGACGGCGAAGGTATGTCAAGGCCAGGTAACGTCGGATCTCCGGTTGATGTAACGATGACATCAAGAGTTGCCGAGTTTAACGATCTTGAAGGCCTTGAGCGCCAACTAAAGCACGGCGATGTTGCAGCGGTTCTAATGGAACCGGCACTAACTAACATCGGTATTGTTTTGCCAGAGCCTGGATATCTAAAAGGTGTTCGGGAGCTCACCAAAAAATACGATGCTCTGTTAATAATTGATGAGACCCACACATTCTCTGCCGGTTACGGTGGGATGACTAAGCGTGACAATCTTGAGCCAGATCTTTTTGTAATCGGTAAAGCTATCGCTGGCGGTATCCCAACTGGAACCTATGGCCTAAGCGCGGACCTTGCTGAGAAAATTCTGAGCCGCACCGATTTGGATTTGATTGATATGGGTGGAGTAGGCGGAACACTAGCTGGAAATCCCCTTCAGGTTGCAGCAATGAGAGCAACGCTTGAAAAAGTTCTAACCGAAGAAGCCTTTGACAAAATGATTGATCTGGCAACGGTTTTCACCGACGGGGTCAACGAGCTATTTGATAAGTACCAATTACCTTGGTCAATCAACCAACTGGGAACTAGGGCCGAGTATCGGTTTGCCAAGCCCTACCCAAGAACTGGAACTGAGGCTTTTGAGGCAGCTGATCCAGAACTTGAGGATTACCTGCACCTTTATCTTGCAAATCGCGGAGTAATGCTGACACCATTTCACAACATGGCTCTAATGTGCCCAAATACAACTCTGGCCGATGTAGAAAAACATCACGAGGTTTTTGAGGCAGCAATTAAAGAGTTAGTTGCCTAAAACTAATCTCTAGTTAGTCGACGATAAGTTGACCGGTGCGGTTTAGCTGCATCTGGTCCAAGCCTTGCAATCTTGTTCTCTTCGTAAGCTTCGAAGTTTCCCTCGAACCAATACCAGTAGTCAGGGTTATCGTCACTACCCTCGTAGGACAAAATGTGAGTCGCCACTCTGTCCAAGAACCAGCGATCGTGCGTGATGACAACTGCACAGCCTGGAAACTCCAATAAAGCATTTTCTAGAGATCCAAGAGTTTCAACATCTAGGTCGTTTGTTGGCTCATCTAGCAGCAGCAGGTTGCCGCCTTCTTTTAGGGTCAATGCAAGGTTCAGGCGGTTTCGCTCACCACCAGATAGAACTCCGGCTGGTTTTTGCTGATCCGGACCCTTGAATCCAAACGCTGCTACATATGCGCGTGATGGCATTTCCTGATTTCCAACCTGGATGTAATCAAGTCCGCCAGAGACAACTTCCCAAAGGGATTTGTCAGGATCAATTCCGCCGCGTGATTGATCAACGTAGGAAATCTTCACCGTTTCACCGATTTTCAATTCTCCCCCGTCGAGTTTTTCCAAACCAACGATGGTTTTGAACAAGGTAGATTTACCGACACCGTTTGGACCAATTACTCCAACGATTCCATTTCTGGGCAAACTAAAGGAAAGACCATCAATCAATGAGCGGCCTTCGAAGCCTTTCTTGATTGCTTTGGCTTCAATAACAATGTCACCCAAGCGTGGGCCCATTGGAATTTGAATTTCTTCAAAGTCTAGTTTTCTAGTGCGATCTGCCTCCGTGGCCATCTCTTCATATCTAGCCAAACGCGCTTTTGATTTTGTCTGACGAGCCTTTGAAGAGGATCTAACCCAATCCAGTTCCTCGGATAGGCGCTTAGCAAGCTTGGCGTCTTTTTTGCCGGCTACTTCTAGACGCTCGCGTTTTTTCTCTAGGTATGTTGAATAGTTTCCCTCGTACGGATATGCACGACCGCGGTCAAGCTCCAAAATCCACTGGGCCACGTTGTCTAGGAAATATCTATCGTGCGTAACTGCAAGCACTGCGCCTGGGTACTTTGCCAAGTGCTGCTCAAGCCAAAGAACAGACTCTGCATCTAAGTGGTTAGTTGGCTCGTCAAGTAGAAGCAGATCCGGCTTTTCAAGCAGAAGTTTGCAAAGTGCAACTCTTCGGCGCTCACCGCCAGAAAGATCTGTAACCGGAGAATCACTTGGTGGGCAGCGAAGCGCGTCCATTGCTTGCTCTAACTGTGAATCAAGATCCCAAGCATCGAGGTGATCGATTTGCTCTTGCAAAGTTCCCATTTCGGCAAGCAATGTGTCGAAGTCTGCATCAGGCTCCGACATAAGAGCTGAGATTTCATTGAAGCGCTCAAGTTTTGCCTTGGTGTCTTTAACCGCTAGTTCAACGTTCCCTAAAACGGTAAGAGACTCATCAAGCGGTGGCTCCTGCATCAAGATACCAACGGTGAATTCAGGGCTCAAACGAGCTTCACCATTTGAAGGAGTGTCTAGCCCAGCCATAATCTTGAGGACTGTGGACTTACCGGAACCGTTTGGGCCAACCACGCCAATTTTTGCGCCGGGAATAAAGGCCAGGGTTACATCGTCGAGAATTACTTTTTCACCGTGCGCTTTACGCGCTTTGATCATCTGATAGATGAATTCAGCCATTAGCTACTAACCACTTTCGAATCTGCAGCCTCAGCCTCGAAAACGTGAGAATGGCACTCTCTAACGTTTGGCTTGCTATGGGTAATAGTTTACCCGTTCGTAGTGGCCCACTATGGGGCCTGCAATTACAAGCGTTGCGTCAGAGAGTGCCGGACCTCCGTGAAAGAGGTTGGAAGCTGGGCGACTCTATGCAAAATCGTGAGGGGACAAGGTTTCTGCAAAAGTCGCCCAGCAGCTTGGGAAACTATTTCTTTTTTGAGCCTGTAGGGACAGCGGAAGCAAGATTGCTGCCCATTGCCTCGTCGGCATTTTCATTTCGGTAATCTGACTGATCTTCATCGGCGTCAAGTTCAGGCTCTCTAACTAATACGGTGCGAGTAAAAACTGAATTTCCCCAACTGAGATCATGACCCATTGAATCTGCCTCAATCTCAACCGAAGTTCCGGCTCGTTCGCCATTGTCCCAATCGCGAACTCGGAGCTTTCCATTAACTGCGACGCGATCGCCTTTATTGATGGAAGATGATGAATTAATTGCTAGCTGGCGAAAAGCTGTAACAGTGAACCAATTTGTTTCACCATCAATCCATTTGTTTTGGTTTCGATCGAACCTACGCTGAGAGGATGCCAATCTAAAGGATGTGATTGGAAGGCCATCTTGGGTTACCAAGTGCCTTGGGGTGGTGGCAACCAAACCGGTTACCGAAAGTGCTTCTGACATTTATTGCCTTTCTCAAAACATAAATCACTAACTGTGATCTGTTCCGAGTCTGGCTTTTTGTATCCCTTACAAGTCTCTGAATCAGAAAACTGTGGATAACTTTTTGCCTCAGCTAAGGCCGAACGAACTGAGAAAAAGCTTTTCTGGTCTTGGCCATTTTTGGTGCAACAACTGCATTGCAGTATCCCTGATTAGGGTTCTTAGCAAAAAAGTCCTGGTGATATTCCTCGCCAACCCAAAACTCGGTTGCGGGAGTTATCTCAGTTGCCATCTTTCCTGACCAAATCTCTTTTGCTCGCTCAAGGGCATTTGAGAAAAGTTCTTGCTGCGTTTGATCTCGATAAAACATCGCAGACCGATACTGGGTTCCGACATCGTTGCCTTGGCGATTTACCTGAGTTGGATCATGCAGTGTAAAAAATATGTCAAGGATTGTGTCTGCTGGAATTACCGTTTCATCAAAAATGACCTCAGCCACCTCGACATGTCCGGTATTGCCGCCGCAGACCTCCTCGTAGCTCGGGTTTGGCTTTGGGCCACCCATGTAACCCACAACCACATCGCTGACCCCATGAAATTGCATGTAGGCGCTATCTAGGCACCAGAAGCAGCCACCACCAAGAACAAAACTCATCATGGCTCTAGCCTAGGCTTATCAAATGATTTGTTTGAACCGAGGGTGTGAAAAATGAAAACCAAGAACCCTCTGCTCGGTGCCGCCTTGGCATTTATCGCAGCCCTACTCTTTGGGCTAAACGCCAGTACCTCAAAAATTGTGATGCAGGCCGGGGTTACCCCAGAGCAAATCGTGCTTTTTCGTTCGCTAGCCACAGCGCTAATCGCAGCGGTGGTTCTAATGTTCACCAAGCCAGCAGCCTTCAAGGTGAGACCTAGCGAGTGGAAGTTTCTAATCAGCTTTGGAATTATCGGTGTTGCTCTTATGCAGTGGGCCTACTCAAATGCGGTTAGGTCGCTACCGGTTGGCATTGCCCTGCTGATTGAATACACCGCAATCATCATTGTGCCGGCTGTTGTCTGGATTTTGTTCAAAGAAAAATCTCGCAAGCGACTCTGGATAGGTGTAGCCCTAGTCCTAACTGGACTTCTAATTGTTTCTGAGGTTTGGAATAGCACCCTGAACCCGGTGGGTGTTTTCTTTGCATTTGCTGCCGCGATTTTCTTGAGCGTCTACTTCATCATGGGTGAGCGCAGTCACCTAACTCGTGATCCAATCTCAACGCTTTTCTACACAATGTTGATTTCAAGTGTCTTCTGGCTAGTGATTAGCCCATGGTGGGAATTTGATATTCAGATTGCTACTACTCCGCTTGACCTTGGTGGAAATCTCAGCGGAATGCTGCTACCAGGTTGGTTCATGATTGTTTGGATCGGAATACTTGGCTCATTCTTACCTATGCTGCTTAGCTTCGTAGCTCTAGGTCAGCTAAATGCAACCGGTGTCGGTGTTATTTCAACAGCCGAGACAATCTTTGCTTTTCTATTTGGATACCTGTGGCTCGGGGAAATGATCAACGGACTACAGATGATAGGAGGCGTTCTGGTGATCACTGGAATCGTGGTGGCACAACTAGCTAGGGCAAAGAAATATGCCTAAGGTAAAAAACAACTCAATGGCCATGATTGCCACCATCACCCTGGTTGGCGTCATTGCATCAGTAATTGGACTTTTCGATCCCGCTACCTGTGTTCAGGTTCAGAGCGATGACTGGACTTCTTGTGAAAGCATCGCCAGAGAGCGAGTGATTGGATTCTGGGCGCTGCTTATTTTTTCAGTATTCGGCTTCGCGGTTTCAATTGTTTGGAGCCGAAAGAAAAAATAGAAGCTGGCGCAATGCGATTAGGCCAGAACTGTTGCCAACTCAACGCTTGGCAGATCTGGGAACGCCTGAGCCACACCGGAGTAGGTAATCTTGCCATCGTGCGTATTTAGACCTTTAGCCAGAGCCTCATCTTTTCTTAGCGCCTGCTGCCAACCCTTATCAGCTAGAGCCAAAACATACTGAAGGGTTGCGTTAGTTAGCGCTCTGGTTGATGTTGCTGGTACTGCACCGGGCATGTTGGCCACACAGTAGTAAACACTGTTGTGCACCTTGAATGTTGGTGCATCGTGAGTAGTTGGTTTTGAATTCTCAAAGCAGCCACCTTGATCGATAGCAATATCAACCAATACCGAACCAGGCTTCATCGTCTTCACCATTGCATCGGTAACTAGCTTTGGCGCCTTCTCACCTGGAATCAAAACTGATCCAATGACAAGGTCTGCATCTCTAAGCTGCTCAGCAATTTCGTATGCTGTTGATACGCGGGTTTTTACCTGGCCACCAAATCTTTCATCAATTTCACGAAGCTTTGGAATTGAAATATCAATCACGGTGACATCAGCTTGCATACCGTTGGCAATTGTTGCCGCGTGCTCGCCGGCGACTCCTCCACCGATAACAACAACCTTTGCTTTAGGTGTTCCTGGAACCCCGCCCATCAACACTCCGGTGCCACCTTCGTTTTTCATGAGTTGGTAAGCACCTATTTGAGCTGAAAGTCTTCCGGCTACCTCACTCATTGGTTGCAATAGAGGTAATGCCCTGTTTGCCAATTGGACAGTCTCATAGGCAATGGCAGTGGTGCCAGCTGCTAGAAGTGCCTCAGTGCATTCTCTAGATGCGGCTAGGTGAAGGTAGGTAAACAAAAGCTGATCGCGACGCATCAATTTGTACTCGGCCTTGATTGGCTCTTTCACTTTTAGCAGCAGATCTCCGTGCGCCCAGACTTCCTCCGCTGTGTTGAGCATCTTTGCTCCCTGAGCCACGAAGTCAGCGTCGGTGAAACCTGAGCCAGCGCCAGCGCCAGCCTGAATAAACACTTCGTGTCCGCGGGCAACTAGTTCGTGAACACCGGCTGGGGTGATTGCTACTCGGTACTCGTTGTTCTTAATTTCGGTGGGAATGGCGATACGCATTGATTTCTCCTTGAACTCCCCTAAATTCTGCAGGAATTTCGTAGTTCATGGTTATATTCTGTAATTTATGCGGTATTTCCACTAAAGTATGCAATAACTGCTGAAATAAAGGAGAAAAGCCATTGGTTTCGAATAATCTGCAGTCTCAGCTGGATGAGATTGATACTCAGTTAATCAGGCAGCTAACTGCCAACGCCCGAATCACAAATGCAGATCTAGCGGCGGCAGTTGGCATAGCCCAATCAACCTGCATCACCAGAGTGCGATCACTTATTAGTCGCGGGGTGATTACCAATTTCACCGCAAATGTGAACCCCCTGGCTGTGGGTCTCAGTAGCCAGGTACTCATTTCAGTCAGCTTGCGTGCAGGGGCTAGATCTCACCTTGCTGACTTTATGAATGAGATGCGGCAACTTCCAGAGGTGATTCAAGTATTTTTCCTCGGTGGCTCAGAAGATTTCATTGTGCATCTTGCGGTTAGAGATAATGACCATGTTCGAGAGTTTGTGCTCGAGAATCTCTCTAGTAAAAACACAGTGGCCTCAACCAGAACCAATATGGTTTTCGAGCACTTTCACAAGGGTCCAGTAGTTTGAAGCAGTCAGTTTTGCAAGACTAGGCTGAGTTTATGAATGCACCTCGGGAAAGCGATATTCCAAAAGTTATCCGACAAGAAGAACTACTTGTCTTCAGAAGCTTTGATGCGGCTGACGCCTGGAATCTAGGCTGCGCTCTGAGGGAAGAGGCGGAAAAATATGATGCCGGCTTGGTAATCGATATTAGAAGCGGTAATCAAATTCTCTTCAACTCATTTATGCCTGGTGCCACTATTGAGAACATTGATTGGGTTCGTAAGAAAATCAATCTGGTTCAAATTATGAAAACTAGTTCCTACCTAATTGGGCTTGAGGTGAAGTTTGGAATTGGTGAAGAAAAAATAAAGGGATTGAGTGATGTTGACTA
>WLGC01000032.1 GCA_009703465.1 Actinomycetota bacterium
AGATGCTTCTAAAACACAGAGCACCGCAGTGGGAATTGGCGTCTCAACCGCGGAACAGGTTGTAGAAATTAACACCTATGCTGATGGAGCAATTGTCGGCTCAGCTTTTGTAAAAGCATACGCAGCTGGTGGATTAAGTGCACTGACAAGTAAAGTGCGCGAAATATCATCAGGACTTAAATAAAGGAAGAAATTGAACATTCTGCAAGGTATTCCGAGCCCGGAAATTAGCTACATTGAGCTAGGTCCGTTCCGAATTCACTTCTACGCACTTTTTATTCTGGTTGGTATGGCATTGGCAATCTGGATAGCCGATCGCAGATTGCAGAATCGTGGCGCAAAATCTGGCTTAGCTCTTGATATCTCTCTTTGGACAATTCCATTTGGAATCATTGGTGCGCGCATATTCCACGTCCTAACCCACACTGACGACTACTTCTATGAGGGTGCAGACCTCACAGATGTCTTTAAGATTTGGGAGGGCGGTTTAGCTATTTACGGCGGCTTGATGGCCGGAGCGCTTGGTGCGTACCTAGGTGCCCGCCAAAGCGGCATCAAATTTTGGTCCTTTGCCGATGCGGTGGCACCTGGAATTCTTCTAGCTCAGGCCATTGGACGATGGGGCAACTACTTTAATGAAGAACTTTTTGGCCAGCCAACCACTTTGCCTTGGGGCTTGGATATTTCGCCACTGAATCCAGCTTTTCCTGATGGACTTCCAGCCGATGTGCTGTTTCATCCAACCTTTCTTTACGAGTCAATCTGGAGTCTTGCTGGCGTGGGTGTCCTGCTACTTCTGGACAGGCGTTTTGAGCTGCGCTGGGGCAAAATGTTTGGTGCCTACCTCATCTACTACTCGATTGGCCGCATCTGGGTTGAAAACCTCAGAATTGACCCAAGCGAGATCCTTTTTGGGCTGCGGATCAACGTCTGGTCTGGAATCCTGGGCATAGTTGCGGGTATTGCCATTATTTACCTGAGTTCACGAAAGCACCCGGAGCCAGAAGAAAGCCCATATCGGGCCGATGCAATAGAATCAAGCTCTAAATAGTCCGTAGTTCTGCTTTTCCACGCAACTGATTAAGGGCCAGCGTTGTCCCTCCACTAGAAAAATGAATGGAGTGAGGCGTACCCATGTTGTCTCCTTTTGAGAAGTTCGGCACCGCACCGGTTGCCCAGGGTCTTTACGACCCTGCCTTCGAAAAAGACGCCTGCGGCTTGGCGATGGTTGCAACCCTAAGAGGAAAACCTGGACACGACATTGTTGACACCGCTCTAACCGCACTTAGAAATCTCGAACACCGCGGGGCGATTGGGTCAGATGCTGGTACCGGTGACGGTGCTGGAATTCTTACTCAAATACCTGACAAATTCTTTCGTGAGGTATGCGATTTCAAACTTCCGGCGAAGGATTTTTACGCAGCCGGCTTAGTCTTCGTAGATAGCGAACAGCGAGCAACCGTTGAGGCATCTTTTGAAGAGCTCGCAAAACAAGAGAAGTTAACGATTCTCGGTTGGCGAGAAGTTCCTGTTAGACCTGATGAACTTGGGGACTTGGCAAGAAACGCAATGCCGGAGATTCTTCAAGTCTTTGTTGGTAGTGCTGACAATGTTTCAGGAATGGATCTAGAGCGTCGTGCCTATCGTCTGCGCAAAAGAGCTGAATCTACTCTTGGTACTTATCACCCGTCACTTTCCTCGAGGACCATCGTCTACAAAGGAATGGTTACCACGTTGCAGTTGGAGCCTTTTTATCCTGACCTAAGCGACGAGAGATTCGAATCCACCCTGGCTTTGGTGCACTCTAGATTCTCTACAAACACTTTCCCATCTTGGCCATTAGCTCACCCGTTCCGAATGATTGCCCACAACGGCGAAATCAACACGGTTAAGGGAAATAGAAACTGGATGCGATCAAGGCAGTCACAGTTGGAATCAGAATTAATCGGAGACTTCTCACAGCTAAAACCAATTATCACCGCAGGCGGATCCGATTCAGCCTCCTTCGATGAAGTAGTCGAGCTTCTTTACTTGTCAGGTCGAAGCCTGCCACACGCAATGATGATGATGATTCCTGAGGCCTGGGAAAAGCACAGTGACATCGACGAAAACCGTCGAAACTTCTACGAGTATCACTCGATGCTTATGGAGCCGTGGGATGGACCTGCCGCCGTGATTTTCACAGACGGATCTCTGGTTGGCGCAACCCTAGACAGAAATGGACTTCGTCCAGGTCGCTATGTGGTCACCGAGGATGGACTAGTTGTGTTGGCATCAGAAATAGGTGTTGCCCACATTGACCCAAGCAAGATTGTCCGAAAGGGTCGCCTGCAGCCAGGCAAGATGTTCCTCGCAGACACAGTCAACGGCCGACTAATAGATGACGATGAGATCAAAGCAGAGGTTGCCTCGCTTGAGCCATGGGGTAAATGGCTGTCAGAGAATCGAATCAATCTTGAGGACCTACCGGAGCGTGAACATATCGCCCACACAGCGAGTTCGGTAAACAGAAGACAGCGTACCTTCGGCTACACCGAGGAAGAGTTGAGAATTCTACTTGCGCCAATGGCCAAGTTTGGAACTGAACCACTTGGAGCTATGGGCTCAGACACTCCTATAGCTGCAATCTCTCAGCGCCCAAGGCTGCTCTTTGATTACTTTGTGCAGCAGTTTGCTCAAGTGACAAACCCACCACTTGATTCAATCAGAGAGGAAGTAGTCACATCTCTTAGCACTGGCATTGGGCCCGAGCGAAACTTGCTTGCCGCAACCGCATCACATGCCCAGCAGGTGATTCTGAGTTTCCCAGTTATTGACAACGGTGACCTTGCAAAGATTTCACACATCGACGAAAAGCCAGGCGTTGGGCAAGCGTTCACTGTTCGAGGAACCTATCGGGTTGACGATGGAGCCGATGCGCTAGCTGCTAGAATTCGAACCATCTTTGAGGAAATCGAAGCGGCTATAAAAGATGGTTCCACCTATCTGGTGCTTTCCGACAGAGACAGCAATCGGGAAATGGCACCAATTCCGTCGCTGCTTTTGACTTCGGCAGTGCATCACCACCTAATTCGCCAAGGACTGCGAACCAAAGTGGGTCTGGTTGTTGAGGCCGGCGATGTTAGAGAGGTGCACCACGTTGCTGCATTGATTGGATACGGCGCTGCGGCAATTAACCCTTACCTGGCTCTTGAATCAGTCGAGCTAATGGTTAGATCTGGTCAAATTGCTGGTCTAGATGTCGAGCACGCACAGAAGAACCTGATTAAGGCCCTGGGTAAAGGTGTTCTAAAGATTATGTCCAAGATGGGAATCTCAACCGTCTCTTCATACTCGGGCGCCCAGTGTTTCGAGGCAATAGGTATAAGTCAAGAATTTATCGATACATACTTCACTGGAACAACCTCACAACTAGGTGGTATTGGTCTTGAAACGATTGCCAATGAAATAGCAGATCGACACTCAGCCGCTTACCCAATCGACGAGGCCGTTAACCCTCATCAAAACCTTGAAACCGGTGGCGAGTATCAATGGCGACGTTCAGGACCGCCGCATCTGTTTAATCCGGAAACAATTTTCAAGTTGCAGCACTCAACCAAGGTTAAGAGTTACGAGATTTTCCGCGAATACACCAAGACCATTGACGACCAAGCCGAAAACCTTATGACACTTAGGGGTTTGTTTGTTCTCAGAGAAGGTGCGCGTAAGCCCGTTCCGCTGAGTGAGGTTGAGCCCGTTTCCTCCATCGTGAAGCGTTTTTCAACTGGGGCGATGTCCTATGGTTCTATTTCCCCAGAGGCACACGAGACTCTAGCGTTGGCGATGAATCGCTTGGGAGCAAAATCCAATACCGGTGAGGGAGGGGAGTCCAACGAGAGATTACTTGACCCGCTGAGGCGCTCCGCAATCAAACAGGTCGCATCTGGAAGATTTGGTGTCACCAGCATGTACTTGACCCACGCAGATGACATTCAAATCAAAATGGCTCAAGGTGCAAAGCCGGGTGAGGGTGGCCAACTGCCACCTAACAAGGTCTACCCGTGGATTGCAAAGATTCGTCACTCAACTCCTGGAGTTGGCTTAATCTCCCCACCGCCTCACCACGATATTTATTCAATCGAGGATCTAAAGCAGCTCATCTTCGATCTGAAGCGCGCTAACCGTGAGGCAAGGATTCACGTAAAGCTCGTATCCCAAGTTGGCATCGGAACTGTTGCTGCTGGTGTGGCAAAGGCAAAAGCTGATGTGATTTTGGTTTCGGGGCACGACGGTGGCACAGGTGCAAGTCCACTGAACTCTCTAAAGCACGCCGGGACACCATGGGAGCTTGGACTTGCCGAAACACAGCAAACGCTAATGCTCAATGGACTGCGGGATCGAGTATCGGTTCAAGTTGATGGGCAGATGAAGACTGGTCGAGACGTAATCATCGCTGCTCTTCTTGGAGCTGAAGAATTCGGTTTCGCAACAGCACCTCTTGTGGTCCAAGGTTGCATTCTGATGCGCGTCTGTCACCTTGATACCTGCCCAGTAGGTGTGGCTACTCAAAACCCAGTTCTTAGATCTAGATTCACCGGTCAAGCTGATCACGTTGTTAACTTCTTTGAGTTCCTGGCTGAAGAGGTTAGAGAGTATCTAGCAGCACTCGGTTTCAAGACTTTGGATGAGGCTATCGGTCACAGTGAGCTAATTGACGTTAACCGCGCAATCTCTCACTGGAAGGCAGATGGTCTAGATCTAACCCCAATTCTTGCGTCCCCACCGGTGCAGCCTGGTGAATCTAGACGCCGCACCACTTTTCAAAATCACGAGCTCGAGAAACACTTTGATCACAAACTGATTGAAAGATCAACTGCTGCATTAGAAGACGCGCAGCCGGTTGTAATTGAGCTACCTATTTCAAACGTTGATCAAGCTGTGGGAACCATGCTGGGTAACGAACTGACTAGAAGGTACGGCGCCGAGGGCCTGCCAGAATCAACTATCGACATTAGATTGACCGGATCAGCTGGACAATCGTTTGCGGCGTTTGTACCAAAGGGCATAAAGCTCACTATCGACGGCGACTCCAACGACTACGTTGGCAAAGGCCTTTCTGGAGGAACTGTTGTAATCCGCCCAGATAAGACAAGTGTTTTTCCAGCAGAAAAGAACATCATTGCTGGAAACGTTATTGGTTATGGAGCAACCTCAGGAAAGCTTTTCCTTCGTGGAATCGTCGGAGAGCGCTTTATGGTTCGAAACTCAGGAGCTATAGCTGTAAGCGAAGGCTGTGGTGATCACGCTCTTGAATACATGACTGGTGGAGTTGCCGTAATTCTCGGACCAACTGGAAGAAATCTTGGAGCCGGTATGTCCGGAGGGGTTGCTTATGTTTATCGACTTCGTGCCGACCACATAAACCAGGAAGCGCTGTTGGCAGGTGAACTGAAGTTGAGTGAACCAAAAGACGCTGACGAGTTAGAACTTATGGCATTACTTGAAGAGCACTTCAGGGAGACGGAATCAGCCCTAGCGGGAGCAATACTCGAGAATTTTGCCGCTGAACTTTCAAACTTCACTAAAGTTCTTCCAAGGGACTATGACAGTGTTCAACAGATTCTCACCCGCGCCAAGAAAGCCGGCACGGACCCTGATGGCGATGCAGTCTGGAAGGAGATTCTGGAGGTGACCAGTGGTTGATCCAAGAGGATTTCTAAACAATTCCCAGCGTGAGACAGCGCCAAGAAGACCTGTATCTGTTCGCATTATGGACTGGAAAGAGGTCTACGAAAAGCGCGATGCTGGTGTCGTTAAGAATCAAGCCAGTAGGTGCATGGACTGCGGTGTTCCGTTCTGTCACCACGGTTGTCCACTGGGAAACCTAATTCCGGAGTGGAACGATTTAACCTGGCGTGGTGAAGGTGAAAATGCGATTGAACGACTACACGCAACTAACAACTTTCCTGAATTCACCGGAAGGCTTTGCCCCGCTCCTTGTGAGAGCTCCTGTGTGCTGGGGATCAATCAACCTCCGGTCACAATCAAAGAGATTGAAGTTTCCATCATCGATACGGCTTTTGAAAACGGTTGGGTCAAGCCACATATCCCAGAGCGCCTAACTGGAAAAACCGTAGCTGTTGTTGGATCAGGTCCCGCCGGTTTAGCCGCAGCTCAACAGCTCACGCGAGCTGGGCATACTGTGGCGGTTTTTGAACGCGATGACAAAATTGGTGGTTTGCTGCGCTACGGTATTCCGGACTTCAAAATGGAGAAGCAGCACATTGATAGACGCCTTGAGCAGATGAAGGCCGAGGGCACAAGATTCCGAACCGGTGTTGAAATAGGCGTTGACATAACTTGGGACGATCTTCGTTCGCGATATGATGCAGTGTTGATAGCAACTGGCGCCCCTAAGCCAAGAGATCTGAACGTTGCCGGAAGAGACCTAGAAGGCGTGCACTTTGCCATGGAGTACCTGGCTGAATCAAACCGCAAGGTCGATGGGCAAGACTTAACGAATCAAATAACCGCTGATGGAAAGCACGTCGTGATCCTCGGAGGCGGCGACACTGGTGCTGACTGCCTAGGAACAGCTACTCGTCAGGGCGCATTATCTGTGACAACTTTTGCAATTGGATATCAGCCACCGGCTGAACGTCCAGCAAATCAACCTTGGCCAACCATGCCAACGCTTTTCGACGTGTCATCAGCGCACGAGGAATTCGGGGAGAGAAGCTACCTGTCTTCAACCGTCGAATTTGTCGGTGAGAATGGAAAACTAACCGGAATCAAGGTTGCCGAAACAGAGTTCGTTGATGGCAAGCGTCTTCCAAAAGCTGGAACTGAAAGAGTAATTCCAACTGAGCTAGTTCTCTTGGCGCTTGGATATACCGGGGCAGAAGAAGAAAGTCTTGCCAAGCAATCCGAAGTTGCTTTTGATGAGCGCGGGAATGTAGCAAGAGATACCTCATGGGCGACGGAAGAGGATGGTGTCTTCGTTGCCGGGGACGCTGGTAGGGGTGCCAGTCTCATTGTTTGGGCAATTGCTGAGGGGCGCTCTGCCGCCGCCAGTATTGATCAATACCTCGAAGGTTCATCAGAACTTCCAAGACCGGTCAAAACAACTGACAAACCGATTTCCATCTATTCATAAATTAACTAAGGAAACAAATGAGACGCGCAAAAATCGTAGCCACACTTGGGCCGGCTTCATCAACATATGATCAGATTCGAGCAATCGTTGAGGCCGGAGTCGATGTCGCGCGCATGAATCTTAGCCACGGTTCACACTCAGTGCATGAGGAAATCTATAACACGGTGAGAAAAGTTGCTAAAGATCTTCAGAAGCCGATTGGTATCTTTGTAGACCTTCAGGGGCCAAAGATTCGTTTAGAGAAATTCGAATCTGGACCTCATTTACTTGAAAAAGGCGATGTCTTCAAAATCACCATAAACGACGTTGTTGGCACCAAAGAAATCTGTGGAACAACCTTCAAAGGTCTCTGCGGTGATGTCAAAGTTGGCGATCAGCTTCTGATTGACGATGGCAAGGTTGCCCTAAGGGCAACAGAAGTGACTGCTGACACAGTTGTCACAGTTGTTGAGGTACCAGGTTATGTTTCAAACAATAAGGGCATTAATCTTCCAGGGGTAGCTGTCAATGTTCCTGCACTATCTGAAAAAGATGAAGATGACCTGCGCTGGGCAATAGGTATCGGTGCTGACATGATTGCACTTTCCTTTGTTCGAAACGCTTCCGACATAATTCGTGTCCACGAAATCATGGATG
>WLGC01000033.1 GCA_009703465.1 Actinomycetota bacterium
AATTCATCAACGTTGATTAATGGGAAGTAGGAGCGGCCCAGTTTGTCAAAGTCAGCAGAGAGATCGCGCAAGAAATTAACCTTTTGAAAAGCGGCTCCAAGTGCTCTAGCGCCAGCTACTAACTCTTCCTTTTCAGAAGTACTAACTGGTTTTTGACTGATAAAGACCTGTAGGCACATAAGGCCTACCACTTCGGCCGATCCGTAGACATAAGTCTCAAAGCTGCGCTTGTCATGCACTCGCTGCACTAAATCGGTGCGCATGGAATTGAAGAAGGGCTGGACTATGTCTCTTTTGATTCCAACCTCGCGGGCAGTTAGAGCGAAAGCGTGAATTACAAGATTTGTGCTGAATCCGCACTCCATAGCTCGGTAGGTTTCTTGTTCGAATTTATCCAGCATTGCGTGTGGTTCGGTGCCGATGTATTTATCTAATGCCTCTGCCGCAGCCCCATCAACAATTTCATCGGCAACCCGGACCATTGCATAGATATTGCGCACTCGGCCGCGCTCGTATTTGCCAAGAAGTTTTGTGGCCCAGCCAAAAGAGGTTGAGTACTGGGAAATAACCACGGCTGATGATTTCTCTGCGGCACGGTTATAAAGGGCAAGCGAGGAGGGCTTATTTAGCTTGACAGATTCGGGCACATTTCAAGATTACCCCGTGTTTTTAGAACGAATTATCACGATCGCTAGAAAGATTTATCAGCAAATTTCATTTTTGACAGCCGGCTAAATTACGTAGACTTATGCCATGACTGTAGACATCAAACCCCGTTCAAGAGATGTAACCGATGGCATCGAAAAAACCGCATCTCGCGGAATGCTTCGAGCAGTTGGCATGGGTGACGAAGACTGGGTGAAGCCTCAGATTGGTATTGCCAGTTCATGGAATGAAATTACCCCCTGCAATCTTTCGCTTGATCGCCTAGCTCAAGCTGCCAAAGACGGCGTTCACGCCGGTGGCGGATTCCCTTTGGAGTTTGGAACCATTTCAGTTTCTGACGGTATTGCCATGGGGCACGAGGGCATGCACTTCTCGCTGGTCTCGCGCGAAGTTATTGCTGACTCGGTTGAGACAGTTATGCAGGCTGAGCGTCTAGATGGCTCAGTCCTACTTGCCGGCTGCGATAAGTCACTGCCAGGAATGTTGATGGCTGCGGCAAGGCTAAATCTTTCATCGGTGTTTTTGTATGCCGGATCAATTGCTCCAGGTTGGGTCAAGCTGGAAGACGGAACTGAAAAAGAAGTAACAATCATCGATGCCTTCGAGGCCGTTGGTGCTTGTAAAGCCGGAAAGATGTCAGAAGAAGATCTTGGCCGAATTGAGCGTGCTATCTGTCCCGGTGAAGGTGCCTGTGGTGGAATGTATACCGCTAACACAATGGCCTCAATCGCTGAAGCATTAGGTATGAGTTTGCCGGGCTCGGCAGCTCCGCCGTCAGCAGATC
The DNA here is from genome assembly GCA_009703465.1 of Actinomycetota bacterium. GTDB lineage: Bacteria > Actinomycetota > Actinomycetes > Actinomycetales > Microbacteriaceae > Rhodoluna. The sequence goes on from WLGC01000033.1 coordinate 1,451, forward strand.
GCCGTCGCGATAAGTGGGCCCAAAGATCCGGCGAGGCAGTAGTAAATCTTCTTCGTTTAGGAATTACAGCTCGCGACATCATGACTAAGAAGGCTTTTGAAAACGCAATTGCTGTCTTGATGGCATTTGGCGGTTCAACCAACGCAATTCTTCACCTCCTTGCTATTGCTCGTGAAGCAGAGGTTGATCTAAAACTCGAGGATTTCAATCGCATCGCAGATAAGATTCCTCACCTAGGAGACCTAAAGCCTTTTGGTCGCTACGTTATGAACGATGTTGACCGCGTGGGTGGTGTGCCAGTGGTTATGAAGGCTCTACTAGATGCAGGTCTATTCCACGGTGACGTTATGACTGTGACTGGAAAAACTATGGCTGAGAACTTAGCCGGAATAAATCCACCAGATCCAGACGGAAAAATTATCCGCTCGATGTCTAACCCAATTCACAAGACCGGTGGAATCTCAATACTCATGGGCAGCATGGCCCCAGAGGGAGCCGTTGTAAAGACAGCAGGCTTTGATTTAGCCGAATTCACCGGCCCGGCAAGGGTTTTTGAACGCGAGCGCGCCGCTATGGATGCCCTAACTGAAGGCAAAATTGTGGCCGGCGATGTAGTGGTTATTCGATATGAGGGCCCTAAGGGAGGGCCTGGAATGCGCGAGATGCTAGCCATTACCGCTGCAATAAAAGGTGCGGGCCTAGGTAAAGATGTTCTACTATTGACGGACGGAAGATTCTCTGGCGGCACAACCGGCCTTTGCATCGGACATATTGCACCAGAGGCCACCGAAGGTGGACCAATTGCTCTGGTTCGTGATGGAGACTTGATTCGAGTCGACATTGCGTCTCGATCGCTCGAACTACTCGTTGAGCCTGAAGAGTTGACTGCCCGCAAGCAAAATTGGCAGTCACTTCCGCCGCGCTACACCCGCGGTGTTCTTGCAAAGTATTCAAAGCTCGTTCACTCTGCTGCAGAGGGAGCGTACTGCGGCTAACTTGCAATTCAGATCAATTTTTTTGATGTAGGAAATTCGAGTTAGGGAAATACCAGATGGCTAACGAAGTCTTAACCGGCGCCGCTGCGATTGTTCGCAGTTTGGAGATGCTGGGCGTTGAGCACATTTTTGGCTTGCCCGGTGGAGCTATTCTGCCAACATATGACCCGCTGATGGATTCAACCAAGATTCGTCACATCCTGGTTCGTCACGAACAGGGTGCCGGTCACGCAGCCGAAGGCTATGCCTCAGCTTCTGGTCGCCTTGGAGTTTGTATAGCAACCTCAGGTCCTGGTGCTACAAACCTGGTTACTGCAATTGCTGATGCCTACATGGATTCTGTGCCGCTACTTGCCATCACCGGCCAGGTCGGCTCAAAGCTAATTGGAACTGATGCATTTCAGGAAGCGGACATTGTTGGAATCACAATGCCAATTACCAAACACTCATTTTTAGTTACTAACGCAGCCGATGTGCCTCAAACAATTGCCGCCGCTGTTCAAATTGCAACTACTGGTCGCCCGGGTCCAGTTTTAGTGGATGTCACAAAAGATGCTCAGCAAGGTTTAGCTGAATTTGTTTGGCCACCAAAAGTTGACCTTGCAGGTTACAAGCCGGTTACCAAACCGCACGGCAAGCAAATTCAAGCCGCTGCCCAAATGATTGCGGAATCAAAAAAGCCAGTTCTCTATGTTGGTGGTGGCGTTATCCGTTCAGGCGCGCACAAAGAGCTTCTTAAGTTTGCTGAGCAGATTGGTGCTCCGGTTGTTACAACACTGATGGCTCGTGGAGCATTTCCAGATTCACATAAGCAGAACCTTGGTATGCCTGGCATGCACGGAACAGTTCCTGCGGTTACCGCCCTTCAAAAGAGTGACCTGCTAATTACTCTGGGCGCTCGCTTTGACGACCGCGTGACCGGGGACGTAAAGAGCTTTGCCACCGGTGCCAAAGTTATTCACGTAGATATTGATCCAGCCGAAATTGGAAAAATTAGATTTGCCGATGTTCCAATTGTTGGCGATGCCAAAGAAGTAATCACTGAGCTTATTGCCGAGATGCCTAGTGCCATGAAGGCTGCAAAGTATGACATCAAAGAGTGGTGGAGCTTTGTTGGCGGCCTAGTTGAGCGCTACCCACTTGGCTACACAAAAGAAGACGACGGCAAGCTTTCACCTCAGCTGGTAATCAAGAGAATTGGTGAGCTATCAGGCCCAGAGGCAATTTTTGCCGCTGGTGTTGGCCAACACCAAATGTGGTCTGCACAATTCATTAAGTATGAAAGACCTAATTCATGGTTGAACTCAGGTGGCGCCGGAACCATGGGCTATGCCGTGCCAGCAGCAATGGGCGCCAAGGTAGCGCAACCTGATCGTTTGGTTTGGGCCATTGATGGTGACGGTTGCTTCCAAATGACAAACCAAGAACTAGCAACCTGTGCGCTAAACAATATTCCAATCAAGGTTGCAGTTATCAACAACTCATCGCTTGGTATGGTCCGTCAGTGGCAGACACTTTTCTACAACTCGAGATACTCAAACACCGATTTACACACCGGTACCGACGAGGTAATGATTCCGGATTTTGTGAAACTTGCTGACGCTTATGGCTGTCTTGCTATTCGAGTTGAAAAAGAAGAAGACATTGACGCTGCCATCAAACTGGCAATCGCAACAAATGATCGCCCCGTGGTAATTGACTTCATCGTTAGTCGCGATGCAATGGTTTGGCCAATGGTTGCTGCTGGTTTGTCTAATGACGAAGTTCAGTACGCTCGCGATGCGGCACCGATCTGGGATGGAAGGGAGTAGTAAATGTCTAGACACGTTCTCTCGCTCCTGGTTGAAGACAAGCCTGGTATTTTGACCCGCGTGGCAGCACTTTTCGCTCGCCGTGGTTTCAACATTGAATCTCTTGCAGTAGGAACAACTGAGCTGGTTGGCCTTTCAAGAATTACCGTGGTGGTAAGCGTTGAGGGAGCTGCTCTCGAGCAGGTCACCAAGCAGATCAACAAACTAATCAACGTAATCAAGGTTGTTGAGCTAGATGCTGACCAGGCTGTTCAGCGTGATCACATGTTGATCAAGGTTCGTACCGACGCCTCGACCCGCTCCGCTGTGCTTGAGGCAGTAACCTTATTCCGCGCTCGCGTTATCGATGTTGTAAGTGACGCTCTAATCATTGAGGTGACTGGAGACACTGCAAAGTGTGCGGCATTCCTAAAGGTTCTAGAGCCATTTGGCATCAAGGAACTTGTTCAATCCGGTGTATTGGCAATTGGTCGCGGATCAAAGTCAATAACTGAAAAAGTTTTAAAGTAAAAATCACAAGGCTCTATTAAACAAAAAACGAGGAGAAACAAATTGGCTGAAATCTTTTACGACAAGGACGCAGACCTATCGATCATTCAGGGTCGAAAAGTTGCAGTACTTGGCTATGGATCACAGGGGCACGCACACTCACTTAATCTGAAGGATTCAGGGGTGGATGTTGTAGTCGGTCTTCCAGCAGCTTCAAAGTCCAAGGCCAAGGCTGAAGCGGCCGGTCTCAAGGTGCTTACCCCTTCAGAAGCAACTGCATGGGCTGATGTCATTGTGGTACTTGCTCCGGATCCTCGTCAGCGTGATCTTTACACCAACGACATTGCACCGAACCTAACCGCTGGTAAGGCGATGGTTTTTGGACACGGATTCTCAATTCGCTTTGGTTACATCACCGCTCCCGAGGGCGTAGATGTTTTCCTAGTTGCACCAAAGGGACCAGGTCACTTGGTTCGTCGTGAGTACGAAGAAGGTCGCGGAGTTCCAAACCTTATCGCTGTTCACCAGGATGCAACTGGTAAGGCACTTGAGCTTGGACTTTCATACTCCAAAGCAATCGGTGGCACTCGCGCCGGAACTATCAAGACAACTTTTGCTGAAGAAACTGAAACAGATCTATTCGGTGAGCAGGCAGTTCTATGTGGCGGCGCATCACAGTTGGTTCAGTACGGATTCGAAACCCTAACTGAAGCTGGTTACCAGCCAGAGGTTGCTTACTTCGAGGTGCTGCACGAGCTGAAGCTAATCGTTGATCTTATGTACGAGGGTGGAATCGCAAAGCAGCGCTGGTCAGTATCTGATACCGCTGAATACGGTGACTACGTATCCGGACCTCGCGTAATTGGACCTGAGGTAAAGGTGCGTATGCGCGAAGTTCTTAGCGACATTCAGGACGGATCATTTGCAAAGCGCTTTGTGGCCGATCAAGATGCCGGTGCTCCAGAGTTCCTAGCGCTTCGCGCCAAGGGAGAGGCTCACCCAATTGAGGGCGTTGGCCGCACCCTGCGCAAGCTGTTTTCTTGGATCAAGAACTCAGACGACTACAAAGAGGGCGTTGCTGCCCGCTAGTCCAAAGATTCTCGAAGAGGCACCGCTACTGCCAGTCAGAAGCGGTGCCTTTTCTTTTGGCTAGACTAAAGAGATAAATTCGAGTCCCTAACGCTTCAACGGTGCCGCGCTAAGAGAAAACCGAACATAGCCCCCGAAAACAAGGATCTGTTCATTGCCAAAACCAGTAGTTCTAATCGCTGAAGAGCTTTCACCTGCAACGCTGAAGGCCCTAGGCCCAGATTTTGAAGTAGTAAACGTAGATGGCACTGATCGCCCTGCGCTTCTAAAAGCCCTTGCAACCGCTGATGCAATTTTGGTGCGCTCAGCTACTCAACTTGATAGCGAAGCCATTGCAGCAGCCGCACAGCTTAAGGTAATTGCACGTGCCGGCGTAGGACTAGACAACGTTGATATAAAGGCGGCAACCGCAGCAGGTGTGATGGTTGTAAATGCACCTACATCAAATGTGATTTCAGCTGCCGAACTTGCTATTGCTCAAATGCTTGCTCTTGCTCGTCACATTCCAGATGCAAACGCCTCGCTAAAGCGTGATGAATGGAAGCGCTCGCAGTTTACCGGTGCCGAACTTTACGAAAAGACCGTAGGCATTGTTGGACTAGGTCGCATCGGCGGTCTAGTTGCGGCGCGCATGGCTGGATTTGGCGTAGAACTAATTGGCTATGACCCTTATGTAACACCGGCTCGCGCCGAGCAGATGGGCGTCACCTTGGTTAGCTTGGATGAGCTAATGAAGCAGTCAGATTTCATAACTATTCACATTCCAAAAACTGCCGAGACCACCGGGATGATTAGTGAGGAGCAATTCAAGATTGCAAAACCAACTCTAAGAATTGTTAACTGCTCTCGCGGCGGCATTATTGATGAGAGTGCACTTTACAAAGCTTTGAGCACTAATCAAATTGCTGGCGCCGGACTAGATGTGTTTGTCAACGAACCACCTAAAGGTTCCCCGCTGCTTAGCCTGCCGAATATTTTGGTTACTCCGCACCTTGGCGCATCTACCGATGAGGCTCAAGAAAACGCAGGAATTTCGGTTGCAAAATCTGTGCGCCTGGCTCTTGCCGGAGATCTTGTACCAGATGCGGTAAATGTTGCCGGTGGCAATATTGATGCTTCAGTAAAGCCGGGCATCTCGCTAATTGAAAAATTGGGCCAGGTGCTCTTTGGGATTTCCGGTGGAAACGTCACCGCAATTGAGGTTGAAGTGCGCGGAGAAATTGCTGTGCACGATGTCACCGTGCTAAAGCTTGCTGGACTCAAAGGCTTCTTCCAAAAGGCTGTAACCGAGCAGGTCTCATACGTGAATGCGCCCTTGCTTGCTGAACAGCGCGGCATAGACGTAAAGCTAACCGTTGACGTGAAGTCAGAAGAGTATCGAAACGTGACGACCGTTCGAGCCACTTTGGCCGATGGCACCACGGCATCGGTTTCAGGAACAGTTATTGGGCCAAAGCTGCACCAGAAGATTGTCAACATAAATGGCTACGATGTTGAACTCGGTCTAGCAGATCACTTAGTTCTAATGATTTATAAAGATCGTCCGGGTATTGTTGCCATTTACGGAAAAGCGTTTGCTGATGCCAACATCAACATTGCTGCCATGCAGATTGCTAGACAGCAAAAAGGCGGCAAGGCACTTTCAGTTATCACAGTAGATTCCCCTGTGGCAGCCAGCGTTCTTGAAGAAGTAAGAAAAGCAATCAGTGCAGAAGTTATGCAAGCAATTGAAATTACAAGTTAGAAGGAAAAAATGATTCTCGATGTAAGAACACCAGAAGAAATCGCTGAAGGACACCTAGAGGGTGCAGTTTTTGCAGACTTCAAGTCTGAAGATTTCCGCGACAAGCTTCAGGAGCTAGATAAGGCTGTGGACTACGTTGTGCACTGCCGTTCAGGTCAGCGCTCTGA
>WLGC01000034.1 GCA_009703465.1 Actinomycetota bacterium
AGCTGATCGTCCATCACGTTCAAGATGGTCACCTGTCGCGGTTTAAACCTTTTGGTGAGCGAAGCTGCATGGCCTTCATCCATTTCAAGAATTGCAACGTCGCCTGGAATTCTTCCGAAGACATTAGATTCCTGAATGATGGAAGAAAAAAAGCCCTGCATGATGTTTGCGGTTGAAGAATTAGTGAAAACGCTCTTGCCGTGGGCTCGAACGATAGAGACCAGCATTTTGGTTGTGGTTGATTTTCCGGCCGAGCCAGTAACAACTAGCACTCCATCAGGAAAGCGGCGGAGAGTTCTAGAAAGAAGTCCGGGCGAGATTTTACTTAGAACAAGTCCCGGCAAAGCCGAGCCACCACCCCGGCGAACCAAACGAACGCTGAACCGAACCAAACGTCCAATTAAAATCGCCGGCAGGTCAAACACGGTTTGTCTAGTTTTCTAGGTAATCGCGAAGCATCTGTGAGCGAGAAGGGTGGCGAAGCTTTGACATAGTCTTGGACTCAATTTGCCTAATTCGCTCACGAGTAACACCAAATTCTTCACCGATTTGATCAAGAGTTTTTTGCACTCCATCACCAAGGCCGAATCGGCTGCGGATGACGCCCGCTTCACGAGGGTGAAGGGAATCAAGAATTCTTTCGAGCTCTCGCTGGAGCATGGTAAAGCCAACCGCATCAGCCGGAACTACAGCTTCAGTGTCTTCAATTAGGTCTCCAAACTCACTGTCACCGTCTTCACCAAGCGGTGTAGAAAGCGAAATCGGTTCGCGACCATACTTTTGAACTTCAACAACCTTCTCAGGTGTCATATCAAGTTCTCGAGCTAACTCTTCAGGGGTTGGTTCACGGCCTAGATCCTGCAAGAGCTGACGCTGGACACGCGCCAGCTTATTGATTACCTCAACCATGTGAACCGGGATACGAATAGTTCTGGCCTGGTCTGCCATTGCTCGGGTGATTGCCTGACGAATCCACCAGGTTGCGTAGGTAGAGAACTTGTAACCCTTGGTGTAATCAAACTTTTCAACAGCTCTAATCAGACCAAGGTTTCCCTCTTGAATGAGATCAAGAAACTGCATTCCTCGTCCGGTGTAGCGCTTGGCAAGGCTAACGACAAGTCGTAGGTTTGCCTCAAGGAGGTGAGCTTTAGCTCTTTGTCCGTCTTTGACTACCCACTTCAAATCGCGATCCATGTCGCGCGCAATCTTTTTATCAGTGGCTAGTTTCTCTTCAGCAAAGAGTCCAGCCTCAATACGTTTTGCAAGCTCGACCTCAAGCTCTGCATTAAGCAGTGCTACTTTTCCAATTTGCTTTAGATAGTCCTTAACCGGATCGGCAGTAGCACCAGTAATCGTGGTGGTTTGAGCAGGAATATCATCTTCTTCGCGGTGAGTAAGAACCATACCGCCAAGGTTTTCAATTCCCTTGCTCTTGTCATCTTCTGGTTCTTCTTCAGGAAGTTCGTCTTCAACCGCTGCAATGTCAACAACAGCTGCAGCTTCGGCAACTATTTCCTCAATTGCAGGAAGATCAACATCATCATCGAGATCGTCTTCGTCATCCAGAAGTTCTTTTGGAAGTTTGCTCCCCTTGGCTGGCTTAACTTTTGAAACCGGCAGTGCTGCAGCTTTTCCCTTTAGCGCTGGTTTAACAGGATTTGCTGCACCTGTAGTCTTTGAATTCTTGGTGGCGGCCTTAACTGCTTTTGCCTGAGGTTTAGCCGCGGCCTTTGTTTTTGAAGCCGAACTTCCAGTGCTCTTTTTAGAATCTACCTTTGATGACTTAGCTGCGACTTTGGCGTCTTTAGTTTTGGCACCAAGTGACTTAGCTGCTGATTTTGATTTAGCGGCCGTTTTCGCAACAGGCTTTTCGATCTTGGCTTTAGCTGTGGCCTTAGCGGCTGGTTTTGATGCTGTGCCTTTACCGCTGGTCTTTACCGCTACCTTGCTAGTTGGTTTTGAAACTGACTTAGCCGCTGGTTTTGCAGGTGACTTCTTAGTCGAGGCAGCAGTAGCCTTTGAAGTTGTTTTTGCCGCTGGCTTTGCAGAACTTTTCACTGCAGTTGATTTGGTCGCAACTGATTTAGCAGCTGAAGTTTTTGAAGAAGAGATGGCTTTTGCTTCCTTAGGCTTGGAGGATTTTGATTCGGTTTTTGAAGGTGCTGAACCAGCAAAAAGGTTAGAGAGCAAGCCGCTACGCTTCTTGCCCGCTTTTGCCCCTATTGAGCCTTTTGCCAATTTGTACCTCTCACCGCCCCCACTAAATCGCTTTTCTGACGATTCAGGCATTACTAAGACCCATGTCAAGTTTCTTTTTTCAAAGAATCAAGACTGGGTCTTCTATAAGCATAGCCCCGAATCTGGCTAGATCGCGGTTATCCAGTTCTAGATCCTGAGTCAGGGCTACCCTCAACAACCCCTGAGGCTTGTCGTTTATTCCCTCAATGAGAATGATTGGGTAGCCTGCAGGGATGGGGAAAACAGCGATAATCACCGGTGCCAATGCAGGTCTTGGATTCCAAGTGGCCAGAACTTTTCTCGCCGAAGGGGTGAACCTGGTCATGGGTTCTCGCTCTTTGGAGCGCGGCGAGGTTGCCAAGAGGCAGTTACTGCTCGAATTTCCAGCTGCTCAGATCAGATTGAGCCGCTTAGATCTTTCTGATTTTGATTCAATAAGATCCTTCGCCGAGGAAGCGGGGCCAAACTGGGATTACCTAGTAAACAACGCTGGGGCAAAAATAGAGAGTCCTTATAAGCAAACCCCTGAGGGATTCGAGTGGCACCTAGGGGTAAACCACTTAGGTCATTTTGCACTCACCAGATCACTTTGGCCGAAGGCAAATGCTGATGCCACAGTTGCTACTGTCTCGTCAATTGTGGCCAGACGGGGCAAGTTAAATCTAAATCCACCTAAAGAAATAAGTGCTGGACACGCTTATGCGAACTCAAAACTAATGAACTTTGCATTTGCGACAATGCTCGCCGAGAAAATAAAACATTCCAAAAGAAAATCAGTTGCTGCCCATCCAGGTTTTGCTAGAGCAAATGCTTATGGAAATTCATTTGTTCGATTTGGCGAGTACATTCTTGCTCAATCAGCCCAGGCTGGAGCCAGACCAATAAGTGCAGCTTGCCACTCGGAGAATGGTTCGTACCTGGCACCAAAATACTTTGAACTTTGGGGCAAGCCTAAGGTTGCTAGGCGACCAGAACTAAACCCAGCTGAACTAGAGGATTTTTGGAAAAGAAGCGAAGAGTTAACCGGTGGAGTTTTTGATCCAACTCGAAGCTAGTTTGTAAAGCCCTCGTCGGCTGAGTTTTTTCTTCTGATTGCAAGATAGTCCTCAAGTTCGGCAGCAATCTCTTCAGCGTTAGGAAGTTTTGACTTTGGTTTTGCAATTGGAGAACGAGTGAGACCGCTGAGGTCCTTTGAGTAACCCTGCTCCAAACTTGCGACTAACTTTTGAAGATCTTCGTTTTTCTCAATTTGTTTGACTAACTTTCGGTGGAACTCTAGTCCGTCTTCACGAATTGCATCTGTTGGAAAAACTAAACCGGTTGCCGAAGCCATTTGCTCCAAAGCCATCAAGGCTGAGTCTGGATACTCGCTCTCGCTTAGATAGTGCGGCACCAGCATTACAAAGCCAATTGTTGGAAGTCTCTTTTTCGACAAGCGGTATTCGAGCAGGTGCAGTATGTTTCCCGGTACCTGAGTTTGCGGTTTCCACTCGGATACTGCATCAATAATGTCTTTTCTGTTTCCAGATACTGCAATGCCCACTTCTCTGGTGTGAGGAATTGGAAAAGGAATTGCATGAACCCAGGTGAAATCAGCCACCGCCAAGTCAGCAACTAATTCAAGAATTGATTCAGAGAATTCCTCCCACCTCAAGTCCGGTTCATATCCGTGCAGGTAGAGAAAAGGTTGATTTGCTTCGTCGTGAACGAGGTAAATACCAAGGGTTGCCGGCTCGTAGTCCTCGATGTGGTCACGCTCAAAAAACATCACTGGCCGACGGGAACGGTAATCCAAAAGCTCATCGTTCTTAAACCTGACGACCAATTTGGTGGTGAAGTTTGCAAATATTTGATCTGCTAACTGGCCAAGGGTTGAGCCGGCGTCGGTAAAGCCGGTTAGGCCAGCAATCATGTGTAGACCCAGCGGCACCTCGGCAAATCCTGGTTCCAGAGCGTAAAGCCTTTTTGAGTGGGTCATCTGTATATCCTAACTTGACGCATTTAGCATTGAATCATGACCTCACTTAAGTTCAGCTTCTCCCCTAGCGCCCCAGCCTTTAAGAAGGATTTAGTTTTTGTTCTGGGAGTGCATGAACCATCTAACTCCTTGCAGCTGACAAAGGGCACTGTGGACACCTCGAGCTTGGCCAAACAACAACTTGAACAGCTTGATGTTTCAGCAAAATTTGAATCGATCACAAAAATTGCCGCACCGAATTCTGCTGTTTATGCACTAATTGGCCTTGGTAAAGAGTTAAAAAAGGTCACGACCGATAACTACCGGGAATTAGGCGGTGCAATTGCAAGAAACCTCAAGCTTTTCACCGAAGCGGTTATAGATCTTGGAAAGTTGGACAAAGTTCAAACTCAAGCCCTGATTGAGGGAATCCAACTCGGCAACTATGAATTCTTTGGAAAGAAGAGTACGAACTCGATCAAAGCTTCAAAGTTGGCAAAGCTGGTAATAGTGTCGGCTCAGAAGTTCTCTGCTACTGAACTTCGACAAATTGAAGCACTCACTGAAGCTGTGAACCAGACCAAAAACCTTGTCAATCTCCCTCCAAATGAAATTTATCCGGCCAGTTTCGTAAAACAGGTCACAGCCGCTGTGAAGAATCTTCCTGTTAAGGTGACTGTCTGGGACGAAAAAGCTCTAGCTAAAGATGGCTTCGGTGGAATTCTGGCGGTAGGCATGGGTTCAAGCCGTCCTCCCCGGTTAGTGAAAATTGTCTATCAGCCAAAGGGAGCTAAGAAGCACCTTGCCTTGGTTGGAAAGGGAATCACCTTTGATACCGGTGGCCTAAGTCTGAAGCCAGCAGAGTCAATGGTTGGCATGAAGTACGACATGACCGGCGCGGCAACCTGCTTTCAATCGGTGTTGGCAATTGCAAAGCTGGGGCTGCCAATTAAAGTGACCGGATGGCTCTGTTTGGCCGAAAACATGCCATCGGGAACAGCTCAAAGACCTGATGATGTAATTCGGATTAGAAATGGCAAGACGGTTGAAGTTCTAAACACCGATGCTGAAGGTCGGCTTGTTCTAGCCGATGGTCTATCTGCTGCTGCTGAAGAGAAGCCAGATTTGATTGTCGATGTTGCAACTCTTACCGGAGCAGCAACGATTGCACTAGGTAATCGCTATGCGGGGCTCATGGGTGAAAGCTCAGCGGTCAACGATTTAGATGCGGCTGCCAAGCTGGCCGGCGAGCTGCTTTGGCCCATGCCGCTTCCAGAGGAACTAAGGACCATCTTGAACTCTGATGTAGCTGATATTGCAAATGTGAAGATCGGCAATCGAGCCGGTGGCATGTTGGTTGGCGGACAATTTCTTAGGGAGTTTGTGCCGCTAGAAATACCTTGGGCACACCTTGATATTGCTGGTCCAGCGGCAAATGCTGGCAGTGCCTACGGTTATACGCCCAAGGGAGCCACCGGAGTCATGGTGCGCACACTGGTTATGGCGGCCAAGTCAATGTCATCTAATAAGTAGTAAAGTTTGAAGGTACCAATCACCTAATTCTCGGGAGTATTTATCTTGGCTGACCACAATTTTGACGTCGTAATCCTTGGCGGAGGAAGTGGTGGCTATGCAGCTGCTCTTCGCTCGGCTCAGCTGGGAAAATCAGTTGCTCTTATCGAGAAAGACAAACTAGGTGGTACCTGTTTGCACCGCGGTTGCATCCCTACCAAGGCGCTACTGCACTCAGCGGAGATCGCTGACAACGTCAAAGACGCATCTCACTATGGAATTCAAGCCACTTTCGGCTCGATTGACATGCCAGCGGTAAATAAGTATCGCGATGGCATCGTGGACAAGCTTTTCAAGGGACTTACTGGTTTAGTGTCCTCAAAAAACATCACCGTTGTAGCCGGTGAGGGCAAGATGACTGGTCCACGTACCATTCAGGTCAACGGAGATAACTACACCGGGGCAAACCTTGTTCTGGCTTCAGGCTCTTATAGCCGAACGCTGCCGGGTCTTGAAATTGGCGGACGAGTAATCACATCTGAGCATGCACTGCAGCTTAACTTTGTTCCAAAAAGCGTAATTGTTTTGGGCGGCGGAGTTATCGGCGTTGAATTCGCATCTATCTGGAAATCATTTGGTACTGATGTGACCATTGTTGAAGGACTTCCCCACCTAATTCCAAACGAGGACGAAGCGCTGAGTAAAGCTCTAGAGCGCGCCTACCGTAAACGTGGAATTGACTTCAAGCTGGGCGTTAGATTCTCATCGGTTACTCAGTCAGACACTGGAGTTACCGTCACACTAGAAAACGGTGACCAACTGCAGGCTGACTTGCTGTTAGTTGCTGTTGGTCGTGGGCCAAACACCGCCGGTCTTGGTTTTGAAGAGCAGGGTGTAGTTCTTGATCGTGGTTGGGTTCCAACCAATGATCGTTTGCAGACCAATCTGCCGAATGTTTATGCCGCAGGAGACATAGTTCCAGGGCTTCAGTTAGCACACCGCGGATTCCAACAGGGAATTTTCATCGCCGAAGAAATTGCCGGACTAAATCCAGCCACAATCGATGAAACAGGTATTCCTAAAGTTACTTACTGTGAGCCTGAAGTTGCGTCAGTTGGACTAAGTGAAATTCAGGCTGCAACAAAGTACGGTGCTGAAAACATCTCCACCTATGAGTATAACCTTGGTGGTAACGGCAAGAGCCAAATTCTTGGCACCGCTGGATTTATCAAACTTATTCGCAAGAACAATGGGCCAGTAATTGGTGTTCATATGATTGGCTCACGCGTAGGCGAGCAAATCGGCGAAGGACAGTTAATTGTGAATTGGGAAGCATATCCTGAGGATGTCGCAACACTTGTTCACGCGCACCCAACCATGAACGAAGCAATCGGCGAGGCACACCTAGCTCTTGCCGGCAAACCACTTCACGCACACGCGTAAATTTAGTAATCCCAAAAGGAGCAAAGTAGATGAGCGAACAAGTAGTACTTCCAGCACTTGGTGAAAGCGTCACCGAGGGTACTGTCACTAGATGGTTAAAAAAAGTCGGCGATACAGTTGCCGTTGACGAGCCGCTAGTTGAGGTTTCTACTGACAAAGTTGACACCGAGATTCCATCTCCAGTTGCCGGAGTGATTGAGCAAATCTTGGTTCAAGAGGATGAGACTGTTCAAGTTGGCGGCGTTCTAGTAATCATTGGTAGCGGCTCTAGCGCAGCGCCGACGGCAGCACCAGTTGTCGAAGCACCTGTTGCAGCCCCGGTTGCCCCGCCAGTTGTCGAAGCACCTGTTGCAGCCCCGGTTGCAGCCCCTGTTGCCCCACCTGTTGCGGCTCCAGTTGCACCACCTGTAGTAGCTGCTCCGGTAACAACTCCAGCACCAGCACCCGTTGCACCAGCAGCAAGTGCGCCTTCTAGCAGCAGTGATGCTGGTTATGTCACCCCACTGGTTAGAAAACTTGCCGCTGAAATTGGCATTGATCTTGCAAAGATTTCAGGCACCGGTGTTGGTGGACGTATTCGTAAAGATGA
>WLGC01000035.1 GCA_009703465.1 Actinomycetota bacterium
AAAATAATTGGACCTTTACTTTTAGGGGGTTGATTCCAAGCTTTTGCAGGCTAACCTGCGCCATCCAAAAGTTTACAGGGGATTTTTGGTCAGAATCCAGCCTATTTTTTGAGCCCCCAGTTGATTGTTCGGGGAAATGCATATTTGCCGGTTTGGTAGGCTAAAGGTCAATAATCTTTTGCCAAGCGAGTGGAACTATGTCTGAAATAACCCCTGAACTGGTCAGGCACCTGGCCAGTCTGGCCCGTATCGATGTCACTGACTCAGAGGTTGAGCTATTCGCCGGCCAACTGGGTTTGATTGTTGAATCTATGGCAACTATCAAGCAGGCCGTGGGCTCAGATGTCCCAGCCACCAGCCATCCAATTCCTATGGCGAATGTTTTTCGTGAGGATGTTGTTGAGCCCTCATTAAGCCAGCAACAGGCACTTTCATCTGCTCCAGATAGTGCCGACGGCAGATTCCGCGTCCACGCAATTTTGGATGAGGAGTAAATCGATGAGTGAACTGACTAGAAAAAGTGCCAGCGAACTTGCTGGTTTGCTGCAGTCCGGTGAAATTTCCTCGGTAGAGCTAACCCAGGCTCACTTGGATCGAACAGCTGCCGTTGATGAGCAGGTTCACAGTTACCTTCACGTTGGCCCAACCGCAGCTCTTGCAGCTGCCACAGAAATCGACAAGCGCAGAGCAGCCGGCGAGAAACTTCACCCTTTGGCTGGAGTTCCAATTGCGGTCAAAGATAACCTGACCACCACCGATGCCCCGACTACATCTGGATCAAAAATTCTTGAAGGCTGGATGCCTCAGTATGACGCGACCGTGGTCAAGAAACTTCGCGCAGCCGGAATGCCAATCCTGGGTAAAACTAACCTCGATGAATTTGCCATGGGTTCATCAACAGAATTTTCCGCCTATGGGCCAAGTAAGAACCCTTGGGATCTAAATCGCATTCCGGGTGGTTCTGGTGGTGGTTCGAGTTCAGCAGTTTCTTCTTTCCAAGCACCTCTTGCAATCGGATCTGACACCGGTGGTTCAATTCGTTATCCAGCTTTTGTGACCGGAACAGTTGGCATCAAGCCAACCTACGGAGCAATCTCTAGATACGGCTTGATTGCACTAGCTAGCTCATTGGATCAAATTGGACCAGTGGCTAGAAATGTTTTAGATGCAGCCTTGCTTCAGGATGTAATTGCCGGACACGATCCTCATGACAGCACCTCGCTTCCTGAATCTCTTGGTTCGATGACAAATGCAGCACAAAACGCGGATGTAAAGGGCATGCGCATTGGTGTTATCAAGCAATTAACCGGCGAGGGATTTCAGCCAGAGGTATCAGCGCGCTTCAGCGAAAGTCTTGAGCTACTCAAAAATGCTGGCGCAGAAATTGTTGAAGTTTCTTGCCCAAGTTTTGAATACGCAATCGCTGCTTACTATCTAATTCTTCCAGCTGAGGCATCTTCGAACCTAGCCAAGTTTGATTCAGTGAGATTCGGGCTTCGGGTAACTCCTGAGGGCACGCCAACTATTGAGCGAGTAATGGCTGCTACCAGAGAAGCTGGATTTGGACCTGAAGTAAAGCGCAGAATCATTCTTGGAACCTATGCGCTTTCCAGTGGCCACTACGAGGCTTACTACGGAGCTGCCCAAAAGGTTAGAACCCTAATTCAGCGCGACTTCAATGCAGCCTTTGAAAAAGCAGACGTTTTGGTTTCACCTACCGCACCGGCAACCGCCTTTAGATTCGGCGAGAAGGTTTCGGACCCCTTGGCTATGTACCTAAATGACATTGCCACAATTCCTGCAAACTTGGCAGGTATCCCAGGCATCAGCATTCCAAACGGAATTGCAGAAAACAACATGCCATCGGGAATTCAATTCTTGGCACCTGCACGAGAGGATGCACGTCTCTATCGAGTAGGTTCAGCGCTCGAAAAGATGCACGAAGACCTGTGGGGGAAGAACATGATGGCTTTTGCTCCTGAGTTAGAGGTGAGCAACTAATGGCTAAAGACGAACTAATGAACTACGAAAAAGCTCTAGAGCAGTTTGAGGTAGTTATCGGTCTTGAGGTTCACGTTGAGCTAAACACCAACACAAAAATGTTTTGTGGCTGCCGAAACGAATTTGGCGATGAGCCAAACACCAATGTTTGCCCAATATGCATAGGCCTACCGGGAACACTGCCGGCAGTAAACAAGAGTGCGGTTGAGTCCAGCATCAAGATTGGACTTGCTCTGGGCTGTGAAATTGCCGCCAACGGCCGCTTTGCTAGGAAGAACTATTTCTATCCTGATCTGGCCAAAAACTTTCAAACCTCACAGTACGACGAGCCAATCGCTTTCGAGGGAGCATTGGATGTTGAGGTGCCATCTGGTAATTCTTTCAAGGTGCAAATCGAAAGAGCGCATATGGAAGAAGATGCTGGCAAGCTAACCCACGTCGGTGGCACCACCGGCAGAATTCAGGGAGCAGAGTACTCACTGGTTGATTACAACCGCGCTGGAGTTCCACTGGTTGAAATAGTTACCAAGCCGATTTACGGAGCCGGTGCCGAAGCACCAGAACTAGCCGCAGCCTACGTTCGTCTAATTCGCGAAATCGTTAAGGGTCTTGGTGTTTCCGAGGCCAAAATGGAACGCGGCAACGTTCGCTGCGATGCCAACGTTTCACTTCGTCCTCACGGGCAAGAAAAACTAGGCACCAGAACTGAGACCAAGAACGTGAACTCGCTTCGCTCTATTGAGCGTGCGGTTAGATATGAAATCCAGCGACAAGCAGCACTCTTGGCAAAGGGAACATCGATCGTCCAAGAAACTCGCCACTGGCACGAGGATAAGGGCGCGACCTCTGCCGGTAGACCTAAATCAGACACCGATGACTACCGCTTCTTCCCAGAGCCAGATCTAGTTCCTGTCCAACCTTCAAAAACTTGGATTGAAGAACTGAGGTCTTCTCTTCCTGAGCAGCCGGCAGAGCGCCGAAAGAGAGTTCAATCCGAGTGGGGATTTGCTGATCTTGAATTCAGAGACGTTGTCAACGCAGGACTTCTAGATCAAATCGAAGAAACAGTAAAGGCTGGCGCAAAACCGCAGGCCGCGCGTAAGTGGTGGACTGGAGAGATTTCCAGGATTGCCAACAGCCAAGAAAAAGATATCTTTGAACTTGAAATCTCCGGCCAGCACGTGGCTGAACTAGCCAGCCTTGTCGATGCAGGAAAACTGAACGATCGACTAGCTCGCGAAGTGCTCACCTACGTTCTAGAAGGTGAAGGAAGTCCAGCTGAAATTGTTGCCAAGCGGGGCCTAGAAGTTGTTTCTGACGACGGCGCACTTATTGCTGCAATTGAAGCTGCTCTTGCCAAACAACCAGATGTACTAGACGCCATCGCCGAAGGTCGTATGCAGGCAGCCGGAGCAGTTATCGGTGCTGTCATGCAGGCGATGAAGGGCTCTGCCGATGCTGGAAGAGTTCGTGAGTTGCTAATCGAGATGGCAAATAAGAAGTAAAAAAATGGTTCTGGAATTATCCAGAACCATTTTTACTTGGGGTGAGTAACGGGGCTTGAACCCGCGGCCCCCTGGACCACAACCAGGTGCTCTACCAGCTGAGCTATACCCACCATGCTTTTACAACTTCAAAAGTCTAGCATTTGAGAGTTGCCGGTAATTAGGAATTTAGGTTATCGGCCGCTGCCTTTGCCTGTTCGGTAGTAGGTCCGGGTGCGGCCACCATCACTGTTTCTCTGTAGTAGCGCAGTTCTTGAATGGATTCAAGAATGTCAGCAAGGGCGCGGTGCCCGCCATCTTTCTTAGGCAGCTGAAAGTAAACCCTTGGGTACCAACGACGTGTCAGCTCTTTGATAGAGGACACATCGATGTTTCGGTAGTGAAGGTATTTATCAAGATTAGGCATGTAGCGGTTTAGAAACATGCGGTCTGTGCCAATTGAGTTTCCGGCCAGCGGGGCCTCTTTTTCATTCGGCACGAACTTTTTGATGTAATCCAAAATCAGATGCTCGGCCACTTCAAGCTCAACGCCATTTTCAATATCGTCAACTAGTCCTGATTGGGTATGCATCTGCCTAACAAAATCATTCATCTGCGACCATGACTCTGCCCTTGGTTTGATGACTAAATCAAGACCGGCATCCAGAATCTCGAGCTCGGAGTTCGTGATTACTACAGCAACCTCCACCAGACAGTCAATTTCTGGGTTCAGCCCCGTCATCTCGCAGTCGATCCAGACTAAGTTCTCAGAAATTTCAATCACAATCCAAAACTAGGGGAGGTGCACGACAATTGCCGCGAACAGTTCAAGTCTAAACCTCGGCAGGCTAGCCGAGTTTAGCGGCAGCTTTACGAGCTGCTCGCCTTGATGATTTACGCATCCTCGGTGCTTTTCCGCGGGATTTATTCATTCGACGCTCTTTACGACCTTCGACCAACCAGTAAAGAACTGGCACAATCACTAGGGTCAAAATAGTTGAAGAGAACAAACCGCCGACCACAACAACAGCTAGCGGCTGTGAAATGAATCCACCACCACCGGTAAACCCAAGAGCCATTGGGGTAAGCGCAAATATCGTTGCCAGAGCTGTCATCAAGATTGGACGAAGTCTTTGTCGGGCACCATCCATAATTGCCTCTTGAAGAGGGCGACCCTGCTTGCGATATTGATTAATCAAGTCAATAAGCACAATTGCATTTGTCACAACCACACCAACCAAAAGCAACATACCTATCAGTGCCGGAACACCCAGTGGTGTGTCAGACAAAAGAAGTAGCCCAAGTGCACCGGTGGCAGCAAACGGAATCGAAATCAGCAGAATCAAAGGCTGAATCAAACTTGAGAATGTGGCAACCATGACAATAAACACAATCGCGATTGCAGCAAGAAGTGCCAAACCAAGTTGACTGAAGGACTCAGCCTGATCTGAACTAATTCCACCGATAGTGGCTGTGGTTCCAAGTGGCAGAGATACCTTACCCAGACGCTCGGTAACCTCTGCAGAAATTGCACCTAGGTTATCTCCAGATGGAGTCAATGAAACCTGTGCGGTTCTATCTCCCTTTTCGCTGGTAATTGATACCGGTACTTCAACCTCTTCAATTTTTGCAATGCTGGAAAGCGCAACCAGTCCGGTAGCAGTTGGAATTGAAATGGCCTTGACTTTTTCTACCGTGTCTGGAACGTCACTCTGCAGCACATATATCGGAGTTTCAGTGTTTTCAATGTTTAGCTTGCCAATACTGCTAGGGCGAAGCTGGGATGCAACAATTCCACTTACTGCAATTTCAGTGAGTCCCTTCTCTGCTGCGGCAACCCTATCTACGGTCACCTGAAGGGTGCGCTGTTTCTTAGCTAGTGAGTTTGTAATTTCTGAAACATCCGGGGTGCCGCGCATGGCATTTTCAACCGAGCTAATTGCAGCCAGAAGCTTTTCTTCGGTTGGAGCTAGCACCTTGATATCGATTGTGCTTGAGGAACCAAATCCAGGTCCACCACCAGAGTTAATCTTTACCTCACCCAGAGCAGAATTTGCTGCGAACTTGGCTTCAAGATCTGCTTGCACGGCTGCAACGTCGGCGTCCTCAATCAGTGTTACCTGGATTGCAGTTCCACCGGCAGAGGCACCAAAGGCAACCCGGCCATCGGCAGCCAAACCAATTGTGGTTTGAACCACCTTTACCTCTTTATTAGCCAACAGCAATGATTCAACTGATGAAGCAGCTTTATCTCGCTGCTCAAAGGTCGAGCCAGCAGGAAGTGTTTGATTTATGGTGAAACCATTATTTCCAGAGCTACCAATAAAGTCGGTCTTGAGAAATGGCACCAATCCAAAGGTGAAAACTAGAACCAAGAATGATGCGGTGACGGTGATTACTGGACGCTTTTGGGTCCAGGTAAGAATCGGTAGGTATCCGCGCTGCAACCAACTCTTGCGCTCCTTTGCTTCCTCTGCCTGTCTTGCTTCGGCGGCAAAAACCTCAAGGCTTTGACCTTGCTCCATTGCCTTCTCGGCCGGGCTCTTCAGGAACCAGTAGGCCAATACTGGCACGATGGTTAGCGAGACAAATAGTGATGCGACCAGCGCGATGGTGAAGGTAAAGGCGAATGGTCTAAAGATTTCACCAATCAAACCGGTTACCAGCGCAATTGGCAGGAATACTGCAACGGTTGTAATAGTTGCCGCAGTAATAGCGCCAGATACTTCTTTTACCGCGTTGAGAATCGCGTCTTTCTTTGGCTCGCCGTAGGAAAGGTGTCTATTGATGTTTTCAATTACAACAATTGAGTCATCCACCACGCGGCCGATGGCAATTGTCAGCGCGCTCAGGGTCAGAATGTTTAGCGAGAAGCCAAACTGGTTTAGTCCAATAAATGTCACCAACACCGAGGTTGGAATTGAGATCGCAGTAACAATGGTAGAGCGAATTGACAATAGGAAGACCAGAATAATCAGAATTGCAAAGCCAAGACCTAGCAGTCCTTCGACGGTCAGGTTCTCAAGAGATTTTTCAACAAATGGCGCCTGGTCAAAAATCGTGACTACGGTGACGTCGCCGAGTTTTTCCTTTAGTTCGGCAATTTTTTCTTCAACACCGTTAGAGACGGCAACAGTGTTTCCGTCTTGAGTCTTGATGATCGAAACAGATAGAGCCGGCTTACCGTTTGTTCTCGCGATGCTGGTTACCGGTGCATTCTCATAGGTAACGGTTGCTACCTCTTCAACAGTTAAAACTTGGTTTGCGCTAACCGCACCAGGTGCTCCAGGATTTGTTGGAGTTGCTCCAGCTGTTGGTCTGGTTGGGAAAGCCGGTGTTTGTGCAGTAGGCAGAGCTGAAACAGTTCTCGCTCCAATTAGCGGAAGCTTCTTGAAATCTTCCAAAGTTGTGACAGCGCTTCCAACCTCAATTGAAATTGAGCCTTTATCGTCATCGATAGATCCGGCCGGTAAAACAAAACCATTGGCCTGAAGAGCTGAAACGATGGACTGCTGAGACAGTCCGTTAGCTGCTAAGACAGCAGTTTTTAGCTCAAGGTTGATTCGCTTTTCAATTGTTCCGCTTATGTTGACATCGCGAACTCCAGGAACTTGCGCAAATAGGGGCCCAGCAACATCTGCTAAAGCCTGAGCGATGGTTTCGTTATCTCCGTTGTTGGCCGATACTCCAAGGGCAATGATCGGAACAGAATCAAAACTTCCAGAAATAATGTTTGGTTCGACATCTGCTGGCAAATTTGACTTGATTCTGGCAATAGCGGCAGCTACATCTTCAGTTACCTGAGCAGAGGTGGTGCCAAACTCAAATTCAACTCTCACGAGGGAAAGATTGCTCTGTGAAGTTGAGGAGGAATTCGCTAGACCGTCTATTTGACGAACAGCATCTTCGATTACCTGACTAACCTGAGCATCAACAACTTCAGGTGAGGCACCAGGGTAAGAGGTAACAATTGCCGCCTGAGGGAATTCAAATGAGGGAATCAGCTCCTGCTTCAGAGAGCCAAGGGAGATGAATCCAAAAATGGCGGTGATTACTGTGACAAGTGCAACTACGGATCTATTGGCAACACTAAGTTTTG
>WLGC01000036.1 GCA_009703465.1 Actinomycetota bacterium
CTTATCGCAATTCTGAACGTGCTTGTCATTCTTGCAATTACAAACTGGGGCAGAGGACAGCGCGAATCATTTACCGCTCTGTGGTTTTGGCTAATTTTTGTCACCTTGCTTGGACCAGTGGCTATTGCTCGCATTGATGCAATTGCAGTTGCGCTGGCGCTTTTAGGGCTTGCTGCCTTGGTACGAAAAAAGCTCTTTCTTGCTACAGCTTTGTTTACCGCAGGAGCGTGGATAAAAATTTGGCCGTTTGTTTTGGTGTTGAGTTCATTTCTGGCAGAAAAATCAAAGCGCGCAGTTGCCCTGAGTGCCAGTTTGGTAGTTAGCGCGATTGTATTGATTGCACTTGCTCTGGGTGCTGGACCGAATCTTTTCTCCTTTATATCCACGCAAGTCGGTAGGGGAATTCAGATTGAAGCCCCAATCGCTTTACCTTGGCTATGGCTTGCCAAACTTGGTATCGGTGATTCAGCAATCTACTTTGACGAAGAGATAATCACTAATCAAATATCAGGAACCGGCTCGACTATTGTGGCCAATCTAATGACCCCGATAATGTTTTTTGCACTAGCAATCACGGCAATCCTCGGGGTTAGGGCATATCTGGCAGGCTCGGATCGCACTGTCATTTTTTCAGCGGTAGCTCTAACTGGGGTTCTAGATCTAATTGTTTTTAACAAAGTCGGCTCTCCCCAGTTCATGGCCTGGTTAGCCGTGCCAGTTTGCGCCTGGATTATCTTCAAACTTCCTAAAGCTAAATCGCTAGTTACTGCTGTTCTTGTGCTGGCCCTATTGACGGGATTGATCTATCCAGTTTTCTATATTGATTTCATAAACCTAGGAGAGATTGGCCTCGTGGTGGTCACGATTAGAAACTTGCTTTTGATTGCACTTTTGGTTTGGGCAAATATTCAACTAGGCAACTTGGCCAAAAAGCCAATCAGGAATTCAGCAGCGACTGAATCATCGGAGCTAGTTTGATGTCCTCGATTAGAAATGCATCGTGACCAAATTCAGAGTCAATTAATTGCAATCCACCGCCAATCAATTCACCACCGATGTGCTCGGCAATAAAACTTTGATCTTCCAACGGAAACAAACGATCTGAGCTTATACCCACCACAATACTTTTGGCTTTGATTGATGCTAGGGCCGCAGCAGCTGAGCCGCGATCTCTTCCAACATCGTGTGAGTTCATCGCTTCGACAAGAGTTATGTAACTATTTGCATCAAATCTTCTGGTGAATTTATTTGAGTGGAAGTCAAGGTAAGACTCAACTGCCCATCTGCCGCCGCCACCCAAAGGGCTGACGTTTGATTGAAATGCACGTTCAAAGCGATCATTGAGTTCATTAGGGGAGCGGTAATTCAAAATTGCCATACGTCTTGCCAGCGCTAAACCCTGGTGCGGGCCAAAGCCAGCCTTGGCATCGTAATAATTTCCAGCAAGGAAAGCTGGGTCACTCTTAATTGCCTGAATCTGAATTGAGTTCAAAGCAATTTGATCTGCGGTTGATGCTGCAGGTGCTGCAATAACACCAATTCTCTTAACCTCATCAGGAAACATGATGGCCCACTCAAGTGCGTGCATAGCACCCATGGATCCGCCCAGAATTGCGTGCCAATTCTTAATGCTGAGTATTTGAGCAAGAGCTCGCTGTGCTGAAACCTGATCTCTAATAGTTAGATAAGGAAAAGATGAACCAAATTCGCGACCATTCGTATCAAGCGATGACGGTCCAGTGCTGCCCTGGCAGCCACCAAGATGATTTGCTGCAACGACGAAGTATTTATCGGTATCGATGGCAAGTCCTGAACCGATGATTTGCTTCCACCAGCCGTCAGTTGGGTGTTCTTTAGTTGCCTCACCGGTTGCATGTGAGTCACCGGTTAGACCACTCACGACAAGGACTGCATTGGTGTGCTCGTGATTTAGCTCACCCCAGGTTTCAAACGCGATCCGATATTGACCTAGAGATTGACCGCTTTCCAACTGAAGGTTGGAAAGAGACGCAAATTGACGATCACCGGCAGGGTCACCGTCACGCCAAGCACCGCTTGCTGGCGGACGACCAATTAACTGTCGGCTTTGCTCATCGGAGATGAATTCGGAGGGGACAAGATCTCCGGCAGATGTCTGAAATTCCATTGCATTTGAGCCTACTAAATTTGCCAGCTCAGCTGACAAAAACTATTTTTCTCTTTAGGAATCGGGTTCAGCCCCTCTGGCACCTACGCTATAAATATGTTTTTTGAACAGATGCACCCTAGTTGGCGGGAGGCTTTAAGTGAATTTGAGCCGTTGCTGCGAGATATTGAAGAAAAACTAGATAGTGCGCCAAATTCTTACGTGCCGGAGAAATCCTTAATCATGCGCGCCTTTCAGCAGCCGCTAGAGCAAACTCGAGTGCTAATTGTTGGTCAAGATCCTTATCCAACCGCAGGACACGCGATCGGGCTCTCTTTTGCGGTCAACACCGATGTCAAGCCACTTCCTAGAAGTTTGAAAAACATATTGATTGAACTCAAGGATGATTTAGGAAAGGCAGTTACCGCCGAAGGAGATTTATCTGCATGGAGCCAGCAGGGGGTTCTGCTCTTGAATCGCCACCTGACCACAGACCTAGCCGAGGCCGGTGCCCACACCGAGATTGGTTGGTCTAAATTCACCGACGCCGTTATTCGGGTACTTAATCGAAGGCTAGGCCGAAAACTCGTTGCCATTCTCTGGGGAAATCAAGCTATGCAGTTAGCTCCCGAGCTTTGCGACACGGTAGTTATCAGTTCGGCACATCCAAGCCCACTCTCAGCCCGCAGAGGGTTCTTTGGATCAAAGCCTTTTTCTAAGACAAATTCAGCCTTGGTTGCAATCGGAGAGCAGCCGATAGATTGGTCTTGTTAGGAGTTCCTCATGGCACTGGATTCTGAGTCTCGCTGGCGCTTAGTGCGCATGATGCGCGCGCGTGGTCGCAGTTCAGAGGAGACCCTTGAGCCACTTATTCGCCTGGGGACCGAGGCAGATCTTCCTGCGATGGTTGAGATTTACAACTACTACATTCAAAACAGCGTGGTTACTTTTGACATTGAACCGATGGTCTATGAAGACTGGGCGTCAAAATTTCAGTGGATCAACAAATTAGGACTTCCATTTATTGTCGCCGAGAGTCCAAGCGGTCAAATTATTGGATTTGCCTATGTGGCTCCGTGGCGACAAAAGGCTGCTTTTAAAAGAACAGTCGAAGACAGTGTTTATCTGAGACCGGCCGCAATTGGAAAGCGAGTTGGAACAAAGTTGCTGGCCGAACTTCTTGAGCGAGCAAAAGCTGCCGGCGTAAAAGAGGTAGTTGCAGTGATCAGCGATAAAGGGGCTGAGTCATCGATAGCACTGCATGAGCGATTTGGCTTTAAGCGCCAGGGCCACCTAGGTAAGGTCGGGTTTAAGTTTGGTCGCTGGTTGGGCACTGTCTTGATGCAAAAATCCCTTTAGAAACCTGAAACCTTGCTTAGTGTGGGCTGTGAGTTCATTTAGGGTTCACCCTGTTCTAGATTTGGTGACCTAGGCTAGAAAAATGGAAAGGTTTACCAAACTTTTTGCCTCTGTTCTTGCGGCGGCGGTGCTAGTCACAATCACACTGCCTGCACAATCAGCCAGCGCGGTGACAGCCAAAGCAGCCTCTGCGGTTCGATCTGTTGTTGTCTCTGATGGTTGGAACGCAGGTGAACCGCGTTTGGCTAGAGCAAGTATTCGCTGGACTAGACCAGCGGCAACCTATGGTGCAACTTTGGTTGGTTACCGAATAGAGAAAAGCACAAATAAAACTTCTTGGAAAGTTGCAGTTTCAAATACTGGCTCAACCAGTACTAGAGCCACGATAGACACCGGCTTATCGGTTGGAGTTCAAAACTTCTTTAGAGTCAGAGCAATCACAAAGCGTGGCAACACAACAAAGATTGGGCTTGCTTCAGCAATTAGTGGACGCATCTTGACTGCAAAACCTTCAGCGCCAGCACTTCTTGGATTAGAGACAATTTCCTCGCCCCTAAGTTCAACAAAGATTGTTCGCTGGCTTCCACAAACTTCAGCAGAGCGCGGCGGGCTGGCTGTCACCTACAGTGTCTCAGCCCAGTTGGTCGCCGGCCCTGCCAACACAGCCAATGCCACCAACCTCAGTTGCAAAGTGGTATCAAAAAATTCTTGTTCAATAACTGGCCTTGCTGCCGATGCGGTTTATCGACTGAGCTTAACTGCCAAGAACATGCGCGGTTCTGAATCGCACCTTTCTGAATTTGCAGTGAGCGATGCCGAATATGCAAAGCAGTGGTACCTAAGTCTTGATCGCGGAATTGCCGCAGCTAGGGCCTGGACAGCAACGCGAGGCACATCCTCTGTAGTTGTTGCAGTTCTTGACAGCGGAATTACACCTCATCCAGAGTTTGAAGGCCAATTAGTTGATGGATATGACTTTGTGTCAGAAACATCTAAGTCCGGTGACGGGGATGGTCGTGACGCTGACCCAACTGATCCAGGCGACGCATTTGATTCCGAACTTAGTTCTTGGCATGGCACCCACGTTGCTGGGATTATCGGCGCTAGATCAAATGAAGTCGGAATTACCGGAATTGCTCCCGGTGCCAAGATTCAACCGATCCGAGTTCTTGGCACCGGTGGCCAAGGCGCATCAATTGATTTAGCACTAGGCATTAGATGGGCTGCTGGGCAAGATCTAAATGGTCTAGTTGCATCCGGAGAAACGCTTTCTGGAATTCCAGTGAATAAAACTCCGGCGAAAGTAATTAACTTGTCGATGGCTGGAATTGGTGCTTGTCCCGCATCGGTTCAGTTGGCCGTTGAATACGCAATTTCCAAGGGCGTAACTTTGGTTTCAGCTGCTGGAAACGGTGATGATAACTTCAACCCGGTAGAGAATTTCAGAGTTTATCCAACCAACTGCCTTGGAACGATCTCGGTTGGTGCAACCGGAATTAACGGTGACGCTGCCTTCTATTCAAATTTCGGTGTTGATATTTCCGCTCCGGGCGGTGACCAGAAATTAGCTGGCTCCGATCCGGCTGGAACTCAGGGCTTGATTTACTCCACCTCAAACACCGGCGTCAGCACGATAGGGCAACCATTCTTTAGAGGAGAGCAGGGAACCAGCATGGCGGCTCCGGTGGTTTCTGGAATTGTGGCCCTGATGTATTCGCTGCGGCCAAACATAAACACTGATCAAGTCTGGGCTGCACTAAAGGCATCAGTGATGCCTTTTCCAGCCGGCTCCAGCTGCGCCATGATCCCAAATAGATGCGGTCTCGGTCAGATAAATGCCGCCACCGCTCTTGATGCTCTGATCGGTATAACCGGTTAAAAAGAAAGAAGTCAGATCTAATTGATCTGACTTTCTCTTTGGTGCGGAAGGTGGGACTTGAACCCACACGCCTCGCGGCGCTGGAACCTAAATCCAGTGCGTCTGCCAATTTCGCCACTCCCGCATGCCTCTAAATTCTAACTGGTCGCGCCTGTGGATAAGTTCGGTTTTTTGATATAAATAGTTCAAAACTGGAGCCTCGCTGCTGAAACGGGGTAAATAAGTTGAGTGTTCGGGACACTGTCAAACGTGCTCGCCAGTTATCAATTAGCAAAAGCCTTACCTCCGAGGAAGCTATTAACCATGCACTGGATGAGGTCGCCGAACTTGGCTACTTCAATGAAATCTCCGAGCCTGAGTTTCGCGGAGAGGTTACGAGAGAACTCACGGCCTTTGGAAAACTACAACCGCTGCTCGATGATCCAGCGGTTGAGGAGATTTGGATTAATGCCCCAAATATCATTCGAAAAGCAATTGCCGGGAGGTCAATCGAAACTCAAATAACTCTTAGCTCTGATGAAATTGAATCAATTATTGAGCGGATGCTCAGACCAACCGGACGACGACTCGATAGATCCAACCCTTTTATTGATGCATCCCTTCCAGATGGCTCAAGACTTCACGTGGTTATACCGGAGATAACTAAGAAGTATTGGTCTGTAAACATTCGCAAATTCCCCAAACGCATTATGACGTTGGACAAACTAGAAGAGTTGGACTCAATCTCTAGTCGGCAGCGTTCTTTGCTTGAAGCAGCAATTCAACAAGGACTAAATGTTTTGGTTTCTGGCGCAACTCAGTCAGGAAAAACAACACTGCTTTGCGCACTACTGCAGTCAGCACCAGACCAGCAGCGGATAATTTCGGTCGAGGAAACTTTTGAAATACAAATAGAAAAACCGGACTGGGTTGCAATGCAAACTAGACAGGCAGGTCTTGAGGGCGGCGGTTTGGTAGACCTGAGAAGACTGATCAAGGAAGCATTACGCATGCGCCCGGATCGAATAGTTATTGGCGAGGTACGGGAAGCCGAAAGCCTAGATCTCTTAATCGCTTTGAATTCTGGACTTCCAGGTCTTTGCACTATTCACGCCAACTCCGCAAAAGATGCAATTTCGAAAATCTGCACTCTTCCATTGTTGGCAGGGGCAAATATTTCAAGTGAATTTGTAAAGACCACAGTTGGAAGTTGCCTAAACCTAGTTGTGCACTGTGAACTCATGGCAAATGGTCACCGAAAAGTCACTGAAGTTGCGAGCGTTAATTGGAATGAAACCAGCAAGACAATAGAACTCCAGAATTTGGAGAAATTTTGATCTGGTTTCGTTCTGCTGTCGAAGGCGCCGGTCTAGCTAGATACGGAAGCACAACTGTCGCCCTGACGCTTATCTGCATCGGAGTTGTTGCCGGCCTTGCCAGCTACTCGGCTACAAGGGTTTTGGCCTTGGGTTTGATTACTTGCTTTGGTGCCTTAATTTTTCTATTCGAAGCGTTGGTAATGGGAGCCCGAACTCGGAAACGCCAGCTTGCCAAACTGTGGCCTGAGGTGGTTGATTCAATTCAGTCAGCCGTGAGTTCTGGCTACTCAATCACTGATTCAATTTCTGAGCTAGGCCATAATGGTCCGATCCACCTGCGGCCCTACTTTGAGCGATTCGCGCAACGCATGGATGCGGGCTGGCGGTTTGACCAAGCTATTGACGAGTCAAAAGCAGAGTTCGGAAATGAGCATGCCGATCGACTGTTTGAACTGCTTCGAATGGTTTCAAAATCTGGTTCAGCTTTATTGCCAACTGTCTTAAGGCTGCAGTCGCAAAACATAAGAAGTGAACTGAGTTTGATTGGTCAGATAGAAGCTAAACAGGGATGGGTTTCTGGAACAGCAAAGATTGCGGTGGCTGCACCTTGGATAGTTGTGGCAATGCTTTCCTCACGACCAGAAAACATCTCGGCATACAATTCCCTTGCTGGACTAACTGTTCTAATTCTTGGGTTTGCTGTCTCAATTTTTGCTTATCGAATAGTAATCCTTTTTGGCTCTATTCCCGAAAATCCGAGGGTTTTCAGATGATTGAATCCATTTTCTTTGGCTTTGCCTTGTCGTTGGGAGCGTGGAGCCTAAAATCCTATCTGCGCACACTACAGCCAGTTTCACTCCTTGATCGAATAACAGTTTCGGCCGCTAGTAATTCAAAATCGCTAAATCTAGGAAATTACATA
>WLGC01000037.1 GCA_009703465.1 Actinomycetota bacterium
CTTTGCCTTCTCAGTAACTGCAACAGCAGCACCCTGTAGGTCAACTAGCAACATAACTCCACAGCCCTTAGTTAGCTGTGCGTCTGAAATGGTTGCGTACTTAGCTGGGTCGTTCTGAGCGTTCTGAATGTCAGCTTCGAAACCTGCTGCAGTCAAACCCTTTTCAAGAGCTGGACGGTCGCTTGGCTCCCAGCGGGTACCGCTGTCTGCATCAGGAAGAATTACACATGCGCGAGTTGAACCAGCAGGAGCTGAATCAGCTGCACAACCTGAAAGTCCTAGAACTGCAACCGCTGCAAAAGCGGTCATGGTGATCAATGAAGATTTCTTCATTTCTACCCTTTCTAATTTGGTTGAAGTGCCATGCCAAACTTCTGCTTAACATGGATAGCCAATGATTGCACGGGCTTGGGTATATGTTGGCAAAAACAACAAACTGAGGCAAATCAAAACGCTATTTTTTACCTAACGCTTAGATAACGCTATCTAATCGTTATAAATAAGTTCCCTTGGGCAACAAACCCGCCCGGCCAGTCCTGTGGCCTAATCTGGGGCCAAAACTACGATATCCTTGGGGTTAGGTCCACGCAGCGCTGCCTTGGCCAACCTTTTCCAAACTAATAAGGAATGAATCATGTCAAAGGCAAACATCGGGGTAATTGGACTGGCTGTAATGGGCTCTAACCTGGCAAGGAATTTGGCTAGTCGCGAGGGCAACACCGTGGCTGTTTATAACCGCTCCTACGAGCGCACCAATCTTCTAATCACCGAGCACCCTGAGGCTGGCTTTGTTGCCTCAGAAACAATTGATGATTTTGTAGCCTCGCTGGCAAAACCGCGCACCGCAATAATCATGGTGCAAGCCGGAGCTGGAACTGATGCAGTGATCTCTCAGCTAACTGAAAGATTTGAAGCAGGCGACATCATTGTTGACGGTGGTAACGCTCTATTCACCGACACCATCCGACGTGAAAAAGAAGTATCTGCCAAAGGCATCAACTTTGTTGGCGCTGGAATCTCTGGTGGTGAGGAAGGTGCCCTGAAGGGTCCATCCATCATGCCTGGTGGATCAGCTGAAGCTTATAAAACTCTTGGCCCAATTCTTTCTTCAATTGCTGCTATTGCCGAAGGCGAACCATGTGTCACTCACGTGGGAACCGATGGAGCCGGGCACTTTGTAAAGATGATTCACAACGGAATTGAATACGCTGACATGCAACTTATTGCTGAGGCCTATGACATTCTTCGACAGGCTGGTGGTTACTCACCTGCTGAAATTGCAGACATCTTTATTGAGTGGAACAAGGGTGACCTTGAATCTTTCTTGATTGAAATCACCGCTGAAGTTTTGAAACAAGTAGATCAAAAAACCGGCAAGCCACTAGTTGATGTAATTCTTGATCAAGCTGGTTCCAAGGGAACCGGTGTCTGGACTGTGCAAACAGCTCTTGATCTTGGTACTCCGGTATCTGGAATTGCCGAAGCAGTTTTTGCTAGATCTCTTTCTTCTCAGGCAAGCCAGCGAAAGGCGGTTGATGGTCTACCGGCTGAGTCAAACAACTGGAGTGTGACCGATAAGGCTGCCTTTGTTGAGGATGTTCGCCTGGCTCTCTACGCATCCAAGCTGGTGGCTTACTCTCAAGGCTTTGATGCCATTCGAGCGGGAGCCAAGCAATACAACTGGAATATCAATCTGGGCGCTGTTTCTAAGATCTGGCGCGGTGGTTGCATTATTCGTGCCCAGTTCCTAAACCGCATTGCCGATGCCTACGAAAAGAACGCAAAACTTGAGTCACTTATTTTCGACCCATTCTTTAAGCAAGCTGTTGCCAACTCAGTTTCCTCTTGGCGCAAGGTAGTTGCTAGCGCTGCACTTGCAGGAATTCCAGTTCCCGCTTTTGGCTCATCGCTTTCTTACTACGACGGTCTTCGCTCTCCTCGCCTATCGGCCGCGCTGGTTCAAGGACAACGCGACTTCTTCGGTGCTCACACATATAAGCGAGTAGATATGGATGGCACCTTCCATACCCTTTGGTCCGGTGACCGCTCAGAGGTTGAGCAAGCTCCATCTACTCACTAGTCACAAATGCCGACTACAAAAACCTCAAGCTGGATCTATCGCTTTTTATTTTTGGGTCTGGTTTGGGGTTCCAGCTTTCTATTCATCTCATTTAGTCTTCAATCACTTCCGCCAGTTGGTGTTGCATTTTGGCGCACAGCAATTGGCGCGCTGACCCTTTTGGTTTTTATGTTTATCGCTCGGGTCAGTTTTGTGCGAGGCGCTAAAACCTGGCTACACCTTTGGATAGCCGGTCTGTTTATGTCTGCTATCCCAGCGGTGCTCTTTAGCTATGCAATGCAGGACGTAAGTTCAGCACTTGCTTCGATCATCAATGCATCAACACCAATTTTCACAGTGCTAGCAATATTGATTGCTTTTCGAGCAGAAAAACCAAAACCTCGCGTGATTTTTGGACTGATTATTGGTTTAGCTGGAGTACTGATTGTGCTTGGCATTTGGCAGGGATTAGGGAAGAGTGATCCACTTGCCATTATTGCCATGCTGCTTGCTGTTTCTTGCTATGGAATTGGTGGCCCCTACATTCGAAAGTATGTTGAACCACTTGGAGTTCGACCTGAGGCGGCGGTATTTGGGCAGACCCTGACCAGCGCGTTTAGTCTTTTGCCCCTGTACGCATTTGGATCACTGACAATTGCGCCACTGAACCTTGAATCTATTGGTGGGATTTTGGCTTTAGGTATCTTGGGCACTGGCGTGGCCTACGTAGTCTTTTATCAACTCTTGGCCCAGGTGGGTAGCGCTATTGGTAGCGCGGTCACTTATTTTTCACCGGTGGTTGGCGTGATTCTTGGGGTCATCATTTTGAACGAGGAGCTGCACTGGTACGAACCAGTCGGCGCTGCGGTGTTGCTCTTTGGAGCAGCTGTTGCCCAGGGAAGGTTCAGTAAGAAAAAATGACAACTGAATCTAGAAGAGGAATTTCAACTGTAGATATCGCAATACTTGGTGCGGCTTTTGTTTGGGGGGCGAGTTATCTTGCCTCAAAAGAGCTCACTACATTTGCCAGCCTCTGGGGCATGATGGCCATCAGATTTATCTTGGCTGGCGTAATGCTGTACCTAATTAGATTTCTAAGACCTTCAAAATTTACTAAAGCTGAGGTACTTGCATCATTAGGTATTGCTGTAACCCTGGCAACTGTTATGACAGTTGAAACAACTGGAATATATCTAACCTCGGCAACTAATTCAGGTTTGATTATTTCGTTGAGCATTTTGTTCACGCCAATTATTGAGGGATTAGTTTCTAAGTTTTGGATGCCAAGAATGTTTTACCTTGCCGCTCTTGGAGCAATCATGGGTGTTGGAATTTTGATTAGTGGAAATGGTTTTACTGAACCAAATCTTGGTGATCTACTGATGATTGCTGCAGCCGTTCTGCGCGCGGTGCACACTGTGGCACAGGGCTTTTTTACCAAGGGTAAAAAAGTAGACACCACTAACATCACAATCTTGCAATTGATTTTTGCCGGTAGCTTCTTTTTACTGATTGATCCAATCGGCACCTACAACGCAGCGATTACCTATGGAGTTCGCGAGTGGCTACTGATGGGCGTGCTAGTTGTTTTCTGCACGGTTTATGGATTTATTGTGATGCTCTGGGCAATTAGAAAAACTTCGGCTTCAAGAGTTGCTCTATTGCAAGGAACTGAACCCATTTGGGCAGTGGTAATTGCCGTTGTCATTGGTGGAGAGCTAATGGGCTTTTTCGGCTGGATTGGTGGCGCAGTTATTGTGGCCGCCTGCTATTGGGGCTTGGGTATCGAGGGCCGAGCCAGAGCGCAGCGGATTACCTCATAGAGCTAGGCCTTAGGCGCCTTTACCTTTGCTGAAACAAGGGCTGTGGTTGAGGGCCTGGTAATTAGCTCATTAAAAGGCAGCTCAGCTGCTCCAATCATGAGCATGTTTGAACCCAAGCCGCTTTCTCTAATCAGCACTCGCTCATTTGCTGCAGCTAAGGAGTTGTACTTGAGACCAGCTAGTAGGCGCTGCTGTTCTTTAGCAAAGAGGCCGGTAATGAAACCACCCAAGATAATCACCTGAGGATTAAAGATATTAACAAAAGTTCCAAGTGCGGCAGCCAGGCTATCGGTTTGGTTTTCAATTAACTTTTGGGCTTTTGCATTATTACTTCTGCTTATTTCCAAAAGCAATTCTTCATCTGTTGCAGCAAATAACTTGAATGTCTCTAAGAAGTCATTTCTGCGAACAAGACTTTCGAGAGTTCCCTCGAGACCTGAATAGTCTTTTTCTTTGCTTGAGGCAATTCTTACGTGGCCAAGTTCGCCGGCATAACCTGCCGTGCCACGAAGTTGCAGTCCGTTGATTACTACTCCGCCACCAATTCCTCCGGAACCGGCAAATAGAAATACAACATCAGAAAAACCTTTAGCATTTCCATAAATGATTTCAGCTACGCAACCAAGCGAGGCATCGTTGTCACAAAAAACCGGCAAGCCAGTCAACTGTGAAAGCATTGGTCCAAATGGCACCTCGACCCAACCTAGGTGCGGAGCTAATCGAATAACACCATCGGCAACTCGAACCTGACCGGGAACAGCAACGCCAATTCCAACAATTCTTGTGCCAGGTTTTAGTTCTGCTCTCAAGGAGGCAATTACTTTTGCAGCAATCGCTGCTGCTTTCTCTGCGGTTGGTTGATTGGTTGGTTCTCTGCGCTTGGCAATTACTTCACCAGCTAAAGTGACAACACCAACTGTGACCGCATCGACATCGGTGTTGACTGAAAATGCCACAACTTGATCAGAGGCCGATACCTGAAGACTTGGACGTCCCACTCCGGCGGCCGAGGCTTCGGTTTCAAAAACTAGACCCAGTTCCTGAAGCTCGGTTACTAGATCTGAAATAGTCGAGCGGTTCAAACCGGAACTGGCAGTGAGCTGTGAGCGGGAGAGAGTGCCGGCCTGGTGGATCATTCGCAGCAGTGCTGAAAGGTTGTGTTGTCTTACATCGTCACGGTTTTGGCCCAGCATATTTGCGCCGTGACTGATTGGGTTAGACATGCCTATAAATCTACATTCCCTGATTAGAGGGTCGTAACGAAATTGTGAGAGCTTTTGGGGCTTGTAGATTTGACAGGTAGGTCGGTGATAACCCAGTATGTTGTCACAGGCAACAAAACCCTCAATTTTAAGGATTAGCTAATGGCCCTGACCCCTTCACGCGATGACAAATTCTCTTTTGGTCTTTGGACCATCGGCTGGGCTGCCCAGGATCAATTTGGCGGACCTACCAGAGCTCCCCTTGATGTGGTGGATGCCATTCACAAGCTTTCCGAGATCGGTGCCTACGGCCTGACCTTCCACGATGATGATCTGTTTGCTTTTGAAAGCACCGATGCCGAGCGCAGACATGAAATTGACCGAACTAAGAAAGCTTTGGATGAAACCGGTGTTGTTGTTCCAATGATTACAACAAACTTGTTTAGCCACCCAGTCTTTAAAGACGGTGCCTTTACAAGTAATGATCGTGATGTTCGCCGCTTTGCACTTCGCAAGACTCTTCGCAATCTTGATCTTGCTGCAGAGTTTGGCGCCAAGACATTTGTAATGTGGGGTGGCCGCGAAGGTCTGGAGTATGACCACGCCAAAGATGTTGGTGGCGCCATGGAGCGCTACCGCGAGGGAGTAAACCTTCTTTGTCAGTATGTGGTTGATAAAGGCTACGACATTAGATTTGCCATTGAGCCAAAGCCAAACGAGCCACGTGGAGATATTCTTCTGCCGACACTTGGTCACGCCATGGCATTTATCAACACCTTGGAACATCCAGACATGGTTGGCCTAAATCCAGAAACCGGTCACGAGCAAATGGCTGGTTTGAACTTCACCTCAGGAATTGCACAGGCCATTGAGCACGGCAAGCTTTTCCACATTGATCTAAATGGTCAACGCGGTGTGAAGTTTGACCAGGACCTAGTTTTTGGTCATGGCGATATCTTCAATGCATTCAGCCTGGTTGATCTTCTTGAGTTTGGTGGTCCTAACGGCGGTCGCTCATACGATGGGCCTCGCCACTTTGACTACAAGCCAAGTCGCACCGAGGACATGAATGGCGTTTGGGAATCAGCGAAAGCTAACATGCAGACCTACCTACTACTCAAGGAGCGAGCTAAGTCTTTCAATGCAGATCCTGCAGTAAAAGAAGCCAAGAAGGCTGCTCGCGTGCACGAGATCCGCACTGCAACCTTGTACCCGGGCGAGACTTACGCGGATTTATTGGCTGATCGCTCTGCCTATGAGGACTTTGACGCTGACTCCTACTTCAACGCCAAGGGCTTCAACTTTGTGCGTCTAAACCAACTGGCTCTAGAGCACCTATTGGGCGCTAGGTAGCATGACCCTAGTTGCCGGAGTAGATTCATCTACTCAAAGCTGCAAGGTCGTCATTCGTGATGCCGAAACCGGAGCGCTGGTTCGCGAGGGGCGAGCCAGTCACCCAAACGGTACCGAGGTAAACCCAAAGTTTTGGTGGGCGGCCCTGAATGAGGCAATTACTGCAGCTGGCGGACTGGATGATGTTTCAGCAATTGCAATTGGTGGCCAGCAGCATGGCATGGTGGTCTTAGATGCCGATGGAAATGTAATTCGCGATGCACTGCTTTGGAATGACACTAGAAGCGCAGATCAAGCAACTGAAATTGTTAACAAATTTGGCGCCGAAGGAATTGCAAAACTAACCGGTTCGCTTCCGGTTGCATCTTTTACATCAACGAAGCTTCTTTGGCTAAAACAAAATGAACCAGCTAACGCTGCCAAGGTTGCCGCAGTTTGCCTGCCACATGATTGGTTGAGTTGGCGACTAGCTGGATTTGGACCAAAGAGCGATAGTGAACTTGGACCAGATCTATCAGCGCTAACTACTGACGCATCAGATGCCAGTGGCACCGGATACTTTAACCCAAGCACCGGTAAGTATGTAAACGAAGTATTGGAATACTGTCTAGGGCATCTTCCAATAGTTCCAAGAATTGTTGCCGCGACCGAAACTGCGCAAACAACATCAGCTGGAATAAAAATTGGTGCTGGTGCTGGCGATAATGCTGCTGCAGCATTTGGAGTTCTGGCAAAAGCTGGCGATGTAGTTGTCTCCCTTGGAACCAGCGGAACAGTTTTTGCAGTTTCAGATACAGCAACCCATGATTCAACTGGAACCATCGCCGGCTTTGCCAGCGCTTCCGGTGAGTTTTTACCTTTGGTTTGCACGCTCAATG
Source organism: Actinomycetota bacterium (assembly GCA_009703465.1). Lineage (GTDB taxonomy): Bacteria > Actinomycetota > Actinomycetes > Actinomycetales > Microbacteriaceae > Rhodoluna. The sequence goes on from WLGC01000037.1 coordinate 7,316, forward strand.
CAGCCCGGGTGATGGACAGCGTGGCAAACCTGCTAGATGTTGATCACACCAAGCTGGGAGAACTTGCTTTGCAGGCACCAGCAGGTGCCGACGGGGTTGTTCTAATTCCCTACTTTGAGGGGGAGCGAACTCCGAACCTGCCGGATGCAAAGGCTTCTATTCACGGCCTAACTCTTGCCAATAACACCCGTGAAAACCTTTCGCGAGCTGCCATTGAGGGAATGCTCTGCGGACTGGCCGCAGGCCTTGAAGCATTGGAAGTGGCTC
>WLGC01000038.1 GCA_009703465.1 Actinomycetota bacterium
AGCCAGCATCCTTGCCCAGCGCTAGAACTTGCTCTACCACGGCAGCGTTATCTGCAACAGGATTTGTGTTAGCCATCGCGTGGACCGCAGTAAAGCCACCTTTCGCTGCAGTTCTAGAGCCACTCAAGACAGTCTCGCTTTGTTCAAACCCTGGTTCACGAAGATGAGTATGAAGGTCAACAAAGCCAGGGAGCAACACTAAGCCTGCACAATCAATCTTTTGTTCGCTAGAGAAACTCTCTCCTGCTTTTGGCCCAACCTCAGAGATTTTTACGCCGGCAATAACCACGTTAGTAACCGATCCATCGGCAAGCGTTGCGTTTATAAGCGCTATTTTTGAATCAACCATGAGCCCTATCTCCTGAGAGTAACTTGAATAAAACAGCCATTCTGACCGAGACTCCATTTGATACCTGTTCCAGCACAACAGACTGTTTTGAATCAGCTGCTAGGGAGTCAATTTCTAGCCCTCTATTCATCGGCCCTGGATGCATGATGATGGTGGATTCCGGAAGCCCGGTGAATCTTTCCTTATTCAGCCCCCAAATCTTTGCGTACTCTTTTTCACTCGGAATAAAAGAGGAGCTCATTCGCTCATGCTGTACGCGAAGCATCATGACAACATCAGGTTTTTCTATTGCCAGTGTGTCAGTTAGCGAGTAATGCATCTGGGCATTGAAGGAGCTAGGGTTCGACAGCATCAAAGTCGGAGGAGCAACACAATGCACTTCAGCCCCCAGTGTGCTGAAAGTTGTGATGGCGGATCTGGCTACTCTTGAGTGCAATAAATCACCAACGATGAGAACTTTGAGACCGGATAGATCTTTTCCTGCCGAAACCTTGCCGTGTAGTCTCTTTCTCACTGTGAACGCGTCTAGTAGAGCTTGAGTTGGATGCTCGTGTGTCCCGTCTCCGGCGTTAATCACCGAACCATCAATCCAGCCAGAACCGGCCAGCACATTAGCTGACCCGGAAGCAGGGTGACGAATAATAACGGCGTCAGCTCCCATAGCCTCTAAAGTCTGCGCGGTGTCCCTCAGGCTTTCACCCTTGGATACCGAGGATCCTTTGGCACTGAAATTAATAACATCAGCAGAAAGGCGTTTTGCTGCGAGCTCAAACGAAATTCTTGTTCGAGTTGAATCCTCGTAAAAGAGATTTACTACTGTCTTACCGCGAAGAGTCGGTAGCTTTTTGACATCTCTGCTATTAACTTCATGCATCTCTTCTGCAATGTCCAGAATCTCGATTGTTTCATGGGCAGAAAGGTCTCTCACAGAAAGTAGATGTTTCATGACTGGATCACCACCGAATCAGAACCATCAACTTCTAGTAACTGGACTTGAATTCTCTCTTCTCGAGAAGTCGGCAAGTTTTTACCAACAAAATCGGCTCTTATTGGCAGTTCACGATGGCCTCGATCAACCAGCACCGCTAGGCGGACCGCACGCGGACGACCATACTCTCCAAGGGCGTCGAGGGCAGCACGAATAGTGCGCCCACTAAAGAGAACATCGTCGACCAAAACCACTAAGCGATCTTCGATTCCCTGTTTTGGAATCTCTGTTGGCGTGAGAGATACTGCCGATCGCTTTGAAAGATCATCTCGATGCATAGTTATGTCTAAGCGTCCGAGCATGTCCTGAACGTCAGCGTCTGGCTCAGCTTTTTTGATTGCATTGGAAATCCGCTTAGCAAGCTGCACACCGCGCGTAGGAATGCCAAGGATTACAAGGTTTTGATGACTTTTCTTCTGGAGAGAATTATTAGCTTCCAGGATCTCGTGTGCAATACGAGTAATTGCGCGACTTATGTCGTCGCTGCTCAAGACGGTACGTGAATTCACGTCCACCTCCTTCTCCGTCTCTCTGAACGGTAATTAAAGGATGTTGCGACAAGAATAGCAGGAAAGAAGCTACTGTGGCTTATTTGTCGAGGAAATTCTCGAAAGAAGACCGTTCACGAAGGCCCCGGAGTCGTCGGTTGATAACTCTTTGGCTAGCTCTACGGCCTCGTTCACGGCGACCCCGTCCGGCACCTCCGGGTTAAAGAGAATCTCCCACACAGCCACTCGAAGGATTGCCCTATCCAGATGTGGCATGCGATCCAATGACCAACCTTGAGAATATGTCTCAAGAAGATCATCAATCTCGTCGTGGTGATCCACAATTCCCTGAACTATAGCCCTGGCGTAGCCGAATATTTCATCTTGGTTTTGTCGGTCAGCAGCTAGAACAGCAACGTCGTCAAGCAAAAGCAGCGGGGATATTTTTCTAATGTCTGCAGCGAACACGGCATCGAGTGCACGCTTACGTGCTTTCACCCTGGCGCTCAAGGCACTAGTCGGTTACGCGGCCGAGGTAGTCGCCAGTTCTGGTATCGACTCGTACCTTGGTGTTGTTCTCAAGAAAAAGTGGAACCTGCACTTGCAAACCAGTTTCAAGAGTTGCCGGTTTTGTACCGCCACTTGAGCGATCCCCCTGCAAACCAGGTTCGGTGTATGTAACCTCTAGAACCACGGATGCTGGCAACTCAACGTAAATCGGGTTTCCCTCATGCAGCGCGACAGTTGCCTCTTGGTTCTCTAGTAGATAGTTAACGGCGTCACCGACAACGGCCTCAGGTAAACTCACCTGATCGAAGTTGTCCTTGTCCATGAAAATGAAACCATCACCGTCGTTGTAGAGGTATGTCATGTCACGCTTGTCGACATTGGCTACCTCAACTTTTACTCCGGCATTAAAAGTCTTTTCAACGACCTTTCCGGTGAGCACATTCTTCAGCTTTGATCGAACGAAGGCAGCGCCCTTGCCCGGCTTCACATGCTGAAATTCGGTGACGGCCCATAGTTGATTCTCTATGTTCAGAACCATGCCGTTTTTTAGATCATTAGATGTTGCCATCGGAGAAACTCATTTCAATAAATTAGAGCGGTCGGCTCTGCTTCAGCAATTCTAGCGGAAAAGGAATTTAAGAACTTAGTGCCCTAAGAGCCAATAGGTATGAATTGAAACCAAAACCGGCAATAACCCCAGATGCAACACCAGAAATAACGCTAGTTTGTCTGAATTCTTCTCTAGAGTGTGGATTACTAATGTGCACCTCTATGAGTGAAACTCCACTTGAGGTCAATTCTGCAACTGCATCTCTTAGCGCATATGAGTAGTGCGTAAAGGCTGCTGGATTCAAAACGACTGGCTTCTTTGCGTCAGTGGCCTCATGAATCCAGCCTATTAGTTCGCTCTCGCTGTCGGTTTGGCGTATCTCACACTCAAGACCAAGCTCAACACCAGTCTTGGTCACTTCTGCAGACAGTTGCTCAAAATTTAGGCTGCCGTAAATCTCTGGCTGTCGACTTCCAAGTCGACCCAGATTGGGGCCATTGAGAACGAGAACTTTCTGCATTCCTCTAGGTTATCGCTTACCTGGTGAAATCTAGGAATCTAATATCTCTTGGTAGGCAGCATGCAGTATTTCTGGTGTTGGCGCCGTCATGATTGTCGGCTTTGCAATATCATCTAGCACAACAAACCTGAGTGCCCCAGCCCTGGATTTCTTGTCACGTTGCATGGTCTCAACCAATTGATTCCATTTTGCCGCAGGGTATGAAACTGGAAGCCCCAGTAGTCCCAGCACAGACCTGTGCCGATCGACCACTTCATCGCTTAGTCGACCGGCTATTCTGGCCAATTCGGCCACAAAAACCATGCCAATTGAAATCGCTGCACCGTGACGCCACTTGTAACGCTCAGCATGCTCAATGGCATGACCGAGAGTGTGTCCGTAATTTAGGATCTCTCGAAGGCCTGATTCCTTAAAATCACCACTGACAACTCTTGCCTTTATCGCTACGCAGCGCTCGATAATCTCCCTAAATACATCGGTACTTGGGTTTGTAGCGTTATCGACATCCTGCTCGATCAGCTCCAAGATTCTTGGATCAGAAATGAATCCGTACTTCACGACTTCAGCAAAACCAGCAAGTATTTCATTTCTAGGAAGCGTATTTAGCGTGTCTAGGTCAACTATTACTCTTGTTGGAGAGTAAAAAGCACCGACAAGATTCTTTCCCTCAGCTGTATTGATGCCGGTCTTTCCCCCAATTGACGCATCAACCATTCCCAATAAAGTTGTTGGCACTTGAATTAGCTGCACTCCCCTTAGCCAGGTGGCAGCAACGAAGCCAGCAAGATCTGTTGTTGAACCACCACCGAACCCGATAACGGCGTCACTTCTGGTGAAATCAGACTGACCCATGATGCCCCAGCAAAAAGCAGCAACTTCCACTCGCTTGGCGTCTTCGCTATCTGGAACACCAGCCAATATTGCTTCGAAGCCGGCACTAATAAGGGCCTCGCGTAGAAGTTCAGCAGATGTGCTCAGCCCGACTGGGTGGACAACCAGAACCTTTTTTCCGTTCTTAGAAACACTCTTACAAACTTCTTCAAGAAGCGCTCTTCCAATAACTACCTCGCAGGAAACATCTCCTGAGATTGTGATGACTTTATCGATTGACATTACCTAACAAGCCTTTCGCGGATGGCGGTGATTGTTTCAGTGAGTGAATGGCCAGAGGTGTCTATTTCAAAATCAGCCACTTGTTTGTAGATTGAGCGCCTAGCTTCGTAAATGCGATTCCAATCCTCAAGACCGTTCTTTAGTAGCGGTCTAGTGCTTTTTCGGAGCCTTGACGCCATATGCTTACCATCCGTCGCTAGGTATATAACCGTGCATGACGCCAATAGGTGCCTTGACGATTCTGAAAGAACCGCGCCACCACCTGTGGCAACAACAGCAGGAGCTTGCACTGCGTCTTTTAGTGCACTCTGCTCAATCAATCGAAAAGCCGGTTCGCCATTCTTTTCAAAATACTCATCTATTGGCCCGTGGGTCTTAACAATTATTTGATCAGTGTCTAAAAAGGGAATGGATAAAATCTTTGCCAATTTTTTTCCAATTGTTGTTTTACCTACCCCCATGGGGCCGACCAAGACAATGACTTCTTGCTTCTCAGGCATTCCGGGTATTTGTATCGGTTGATGAAAGCACTGCTGGGATGCTGCGAATGAAGCCATCTAGATTGCGTTTGGTTTCGGAAACCGAGTCACCGCCAAATTTTTCCAAAACGGCATTTGCAATCACTAGAGCAACCATGGCTTCGGCAACAACACCGGCGGCTGGAACTGCGCACACATCAGATCGTTGATGGTGTGCCTTCGCTGCATCGCCAGAAGAAATGTCAATAGTGGCTAGTGCCTTTGGAACAGTGGAAATCGGTTTCATTGCGGCGCGAACGCGCAGCAGCTCCCCATTACTCATGCCACCCTCAATACCGCCGGCCCTGCCGGTCGTTCTTCGAACAATTCCTTTTTCGTCTCTGATTATTTCGTCGTGAGCTACCGATCCGCGTCGTTTAGCAGTTTCGAATCCATCACCAATCTCAACACCTTTTATTGCCTGGATACCCATCAGAGCACCGGCCAATTGAGAATCAAGTTTTCTATCCCAATGAACAAAACTTCCAAGACCAGGAGGCAGGCCATAGACGAGGGTTTCAACAACTCCACCGAGAGTGTCTCCCTCGCTGTGACAGAGGTCAACTTCGGCAATCATTCGATCAGAGAGTTCTTTGTTGAAACAGCGCATTGGGTTCTCGTCAAGAAAATCAACATCATCCGGCGTCGGTAGTTCAAGATCAGAGGGCCCAGAAACTTCCCCAATCGAGACCGTGTGGGTTACTAGTCGAATTCCCAGATCGGAAAGAAAACTAGCAGCCACTGAACCCAGAGCAACTCGAGCAGCGGTTTCTCTCGCGCTAGCTCTCTCGAGAACCGGTCTGGAATCAAGAAAGCCATACTTCTGCATTCCAGTGAAATCGGCATGGCCCGGTCTAGGTCTCGTTAGGGCCTCTGCCCTAGCCCCTGTAAGTTTTTCCTGGTCCACAGGATCGGCAGACATTACCTCGGACCATTTTGGCCACTCGGTGTTGGCAATAGTTATAGCAACCGGTCCACCCATGGTTAGACCATGGCGAACACCACCGGAAAGTGACACCTCGTCCTGCTCAAACTTCATTCGAGCGCCGCGACCATAGCCAAGGCGTCTTCTTGCAAGGGCATCCTGCACATCGGCTGTTGTGATCCTGATGCCAGCGGGCAAACCCTCAAGAACGGCAACCAGTTCAGGGCCGTGTGATTCACCTGCGGTTAGCCAACGTAACATGCCTCTATTTTGACACATGCCGCTCAAAAGCTGCGCTAAAACTGAATTATTGCTGGGCTGCAGCTCGCATTGCCTCAAGCACTCGATCTTCGTTATGCAGCGGAAGCTGAACATCTCCACTTTTGAAGATACGGATTTGTGCCAAGGCTTGCCAAATGAGCATTTCCTTGCCGCTGATTACCAGCGAACCACTTGCAGACCAGACTTTAGCGATATCACTTGGCCATGGATTGTATGCAACGTCGAGTAATGTTCCACGGGGCTTAAATTTCTTTAGTCCCGAAAAGTTAGCTGCCACCAGATTCAAGACTCCACTTGGCAAGGTCGAAATGACCACGTCGGCATTCAACATCCTAGATTTTAGAAATCGAGCCCTTCTGGCCCTCAGCCCTAATGCTTTCGAGAACTTAAGGAGTTCAGAGACCTTTTTAAGATTTCGAGCGTGAAGAAAAACCTTAGAACTTGGGAAACTTTGGGAAACAGCGGTGAATGCTGAAACAGCAGTCGCCCCAGAACCAAGAATCAAAACGCTTTCTACGTTTCCAGGGACGTTGGCTGCTAGAGACTTTGAGACACCAAAAACGTCTGTATTCGAACCATGCCACTTTTCACCTGACCAAACCAGAGTGTTAGTAGTTTTCGTGATGGAGCTAATCTCGTCGGCAACTGCGGCTAGCTCAAACGCTCTTTCCTTTAGAGGCATGGTGACGCTGAATCCAGCAAAAGAACCCTCGGATTTCAAAAGGAAATCCGATAAATCTTTCTTCTCTACTTGAAATCTCTCGTAGACCCAATCCTCTTGCATCACCGCATAAGCTGCAGCGTGAATAGCCGGCGAAAGTGAATGTGATATGGGCGAGCCTAGAACGGCAAACTTTTTACTCATAGCCTGGATTTTCCTTCATCCATTTGAGCCATTGAGCAACTGCCTTGAGGTGCTGCTCGTAAGTCTCAGTGAAGACAGTCTCTCCTGTTTCCAGATTTACGGAAACAAAATATAGCCACTTACCAGGTGCCGGATTCATGACAGCGTCAATTGCCCGGGATCCAGGCGAGGAAATTGGCCCAATAGGTAAACCTGGATACAGATAAGTGTTGTAAAGGTTTTTATCGCTGCGATCAGCTTTTGAAGTAGTGAAAGTGTTGCCGCCAACTCCATACGAAACAGTAGCGTCAGACTGCAAGGCCATGTTGATATCAAGTCGATTTTGAAAAACCCTAGCCGCCTTGTAGAAATCGTCTGCAAATCTAACTTCTTTTTCAACCACGGAAGCCAAGATAATTACTTCATGAACACGGTTGCTAGGAACACCTAAAGTCTTCAACTCCTCTTGCATGCGATCTACT
>WLGC01000039.1 GCA_009703465.1 Actinomycetota bacterium
ATGCCAGGCGGGTTTTTGCGTTAACGAGTCTTACTTCTTATTAGCGCGAAGCTCGCGCTTTTTGAAATCAAGAATTGGCCAACTGGCTTCCTTGGCGTAGTAGCGAAGTGCCACATCTGGGTTCACGCAGTGCGGATTACCAACCGCATTTAGCATCGGCAAATCATTGACGCTGTCTGAGTAGGCATAGGAGCGCTTCAAGCTAATGTTGCGCTCAAGAGCAAGCGCCTTCACTGCCTTGCGCTTAGCTTTTCCATGCAGAGTCTGACCAACAAGTTTTCCGGTTAGGACTCCATCGGCACCAACTTCAACCAATGTGCCAAGGCCACCGGTGAGTCCTAGTCGGTGGGCAATTACTTCGGCAATCTCTTTTGGTGTTGCTGTAACCAACCAAACCTCACGACCGGCCTTCATGTGCTCTTGTGCAATGCGCACTGTTTCTGGCCAAAGCTTGGGGCTGATGTAGTCGTTATAAACCAAGTCTGTTAAGTCAGTTAGATCTACCGCCCGGTGACCGGCAACTAGGCTCAACGCTTTGTCTTTGATGACATCAAGAGAATTTAGCTTTTCACCGCGTGAAATAAATCTCGCCTGCTCCCAGGCCATCCGCCAAAAGTCTTTGCGTTTGAAGAAACCTTTTTTAAAAGCAGCTTTGCCAAAAAGAAAACTTGATGAACCACGCAAAATGGTGTTGTCAACGTCAAAGAATGCAGCTTCTATCTTGCGAGGAGTCTTTGAGGTTTTCGGCACTCTGCAAGTTTAGAGCGTGCAGAGCAGTTCTAATGTTCTCTGCTCTGGATTGGCTAGGCTGAACTTATGAGTATTGAGTTGACGCTGATTGGCAAACCTGGCTGTCACCTTTGCGATACAGCACGCGAAACCATCGAAGCGGTGCTATTTGAATTTATAGCAGCAAACCCAGAAGCAAGCGTTGTAATTCAGGAACAGAACATTCTTGATGATGAAGCTCTGCAGCTGAAATACGCCGAAGAGATTCCAGTGCTACTTATTGATGGCAAGATGCACAACTACTGGCGAATTGATGAAGAGCGCCTAATGCGGGCTCTCTATGCAAAATTGAAAACGCAGGGAGCATAAGTTGTTGATTCGCTGGGTATTGAAAACATTTTGGTTTCCAATTTTGCTCTTCATCCTAAAGAAACTGAGTAAGACCTACCCTTGGGCAGCTAAGGCATACCGAGCTATTAAGAAATTAAGGTTCTAGGCGGTTAGGTCCGCGGAACAAGAAACCAACTTCTCGGATGTTTGGCTGGTGAAGCAGCAGCATCACAACTCGAAGTAGTCCCATTCCAAATCCACCGTGTGCTGGTGCTCCGTACTTAAAGAAGTCCAGATAGGTTTGTAGGCCTTCAGGCTCTAGACCTTTTTGCTTAACCTGATCAATTAGTTTTTCAATTCGGTGCTCGCGCTGAGCGCCGGTTGTAATTTCAGTTCCGCGCCAGATTAGGTCATAGCTCTTAGTCAGTGCTTCGTTGTCCTCGTGACGCATGTGATAGAACGGACGAACACCGATTGGGTAATCGGTGACAAAGACAAATTCGTGGCCGTGAGTTTCTTCAGCCCAAGCAGCAATCTGACGCTCACCCTCTGGATCTAGATCGCCACCGCGCTCAACGGTGTGGCCGCGCTGCTTAATGATTTCAATAGCTTCAAGCAGTGGCACCCGCGGGAAAGGAATGGATGGAACAACGATGTCGATGTCAAAGTGTTTCTTGATTTCTTCGCCGTGCTTTTCTTTGACTGCACTGATTGCGCGGTGCATTAACTGCTCTTGAATCTGCATGATGTCTTCGTGAGATTCAATCCAAGAAACCTCAATGTCAACAGAGACAAACTCGGTGGCATGCCTTGAGGTAAATGAAGGGTCGGCACGGAATACTGGCCCAATCTCAAAAATACGACCAAGGCCGGAGGCCATGGCCATCTGCTTATAGAACTGCGGCGATTGGGCTAGGTAGGCGTGGGTTTCAAAGTACTCAAGCTTGAATAGCTCGGCATTTGATTCTGAGGCCGAGGCCATCAGTTTCGGCGAGTGAATTTCAACAAAGTCATTCTCTGCCCAGTACTGGCGCCAGGCGTTTTCGATGGTGGTTTGAACACGCATCACCAGGTTCATCTCTGGGCGACGAAGATCTAGGAATCTCCAGTCCATTCGCTTATCTATAGAGGTGTCATCGGCAATCGGGGTTTCTGGATCCGCCATGGTGACTACTTCTATGTCAGCCAGCTGGATTTCAAGACCGCCAAGCTTGACTCGCTCGTCATGTACCAAAGAGCCGGTGATCCACACAAAGGAGCCGTTGGTAAGAGTTGAAACCTTAGCTGCCAGTGCGTCGTCTTCAACCGGCTGGTCGTTGACCACCGGACGAGGATAGGTGACTTGAACATCTCCGGTTTCATCACGAATGATGATGAACTGAATTCGCTTTTGATCGCGTAATTTCTCTACCCAACCGCCAATGGTGACTGGACCATCAGGTAAAGCGGAAAGTTCTTTTACTTTTGCACGGGCTCTCATAAGCCCAAGTTTAGCCGAGGGTAGACTAGGGTCTATGCCCGCCAAACGCCTCCACCTTATTCGCCACGGTGAAGTTCATAACCCTGGCTCGGTGATATACGGGCGACTGCCACACTTCAAACTAAGTGAGCGTGGCCACCAGATGGCCGCTGCCGCAGCAGCTGAATTGAAGAAACAAGAGCGTCAGGTGGGCAAGATTTTTGCAAGTCCACTGCTTCGCACCCAAGAATCAGCTCAGCACGTGGAAAAAGCATTTGGGGTAGATGCCAAGACTGACGAGCGCCTAATTGAACCATGGAATCACTTTGAGGGAAGAAAGCTTGGCGCCACTCACATTATTCTCAGGCCGCACCTCTTTTACTACCTTCGTAAACCAAAACGACCAAGCTGGGGAGAACCATTCGAGGAGATCGCCTCAAGAATGCTGGAATCAATGGATCATGCCTGGAATGAAGCTATTGATACCGATGTTGTACTTGTCAGTCACCAACTGCCAATTGAAATGGTGCACCGAAAGATAAGTGGAAAGAAATTGCCGCACAATCCTCGTAAGCGTAGAACCGCGCTATCCAGCGTGACCTCGTATGAACGAAACGGTGATCAGTGGGTAGAGGTTGGCTATCAAGATCCTGGTGCCTCGCTAAAAGCCACCGATAAGGGAGCGGTTTGAAATTTAGATACCGCACCATCGCTCTAATTCTTTTAATTGCAATTATTGGCTCGCTATCGCTGGCATTAACCGGTTGCAGTTCAAATGATTCATTGGCCGATCAGTATCGTGCTGGCGATAACAAAAACTACATCGCCGGAGATGGAACAGTAACTGAGTTCTCTAAAGAAAATCGCAAAGCTGCGGTTGCTTGGTCTGGAACTACGGTCACCGGAGAAACTATTTCCAGCAAAGACTTAGCCGGAGTAGTAGTTGTAATGAATTTTTGGTTTGCTGCCTGTGCTCCTTGTCGAGCTGAGGCGCCGGATTTGGTTGCCTTGCAAAATGAAAACAAAGACGTTCAATTTATTGGCGTGAATGTTAGAGACAGTGCGGTAACTGCAAACGCCTTCGAGCGCAATTTCAATATCACTTGGCCATCAATTATTGATTCAAACAGTGGTTCTGTGCTGCTAGCCTTCACCGGAATTGTTACTCCGCAGGCAGTGCCAACCACATTAGTAATAGGTAAAGATGGAAAAGTAACCGCCAGAGTCCTTGGAAAAATTGACAAGTCAATTTTAGGAACATTGATCAAAACCGCGGTCAAGGAATAATCGTGAACCCGGGCGAAATAATTCTCAATGGATCGCTGCTAGCTGCGATTCCACTTTCATTTCTTGCTGGGTTGGTATCTTTCCTGAGCCCCTGCGTACTACCTCTAATTCCGGGTTACCTAGGTTTCATTTCTGGCATGGGTGATTCAGCTGCTGCAGCTAGTCGCAAAAGAATTTTGCTTGGTGCGGTTTTATTCGTGCTTGGTTTTTCACTGGTTTTTGTTTCCTTCGGCGCGCTCTTTGGAGGACTTGGGGCAGTGATTTTTGCCAGTGGTCTGCAGTGGTTGCAGAGAATCCTGGGAGTCTTTGTTTTCGTCTTGGGCTTTGTAATGATTGGACAATTCAAATTTCTACAGCGCACATTCAAATTTCAAGCTTCAAAGAAGTTTGGTCTTGTCGGCGCACCAATTCTAGGAATTACCTTTGGCCTAGGCTGGACGCCCTGCATTGGCCCAACCCTGGCTGCAGTTCTGGCGCTGGCTTCAAATACCGGTGACCCGCTAAAGGGCTCGATGTTGGCTCTGGTTTACTCACTGGGTATCGGCCTTCCATTTATCGCCATTGCCGCTGGCTTTGGCTGGGCGACTAAATCGGTCAGCTTTATAAAGCGTCACATCAGAGCAATCAATATCGCCGGCGGAATTATGTTGATGGTGCTTGGTTTGCTTCTGGTTACTGGGCTTTGGACTCAGTTCGCATATTGGCTGCAGCTGGAGGTGATTGGTTATGTCCAGCTCCCGCTTTGATAAAGAGATTGCATCACCGGAACTATCGCTGGCCGGTTGGGCAAGATGGATTTGGAAACAACTCACCTCAATGCGCATTGCGCTCTTCCTGCTACTACTTCTAGCAATTGCATCGGTGCCAGGTTCAATTTGGCCGCAGCGCTCAGCTGATCCAAATGGAGTAATCGCATACTTCGATGCCAACCCAGAGCTTGCACCAATACTTGATGGAATCCAGCTGTTTGATGTGTACACCTCAGTGTGGTTTTCCGCTATTTATATACTTCTGTTTATTTCACTTATTGGTTGTGTGGTGCCGCGCACCGGAGTGCACTACAAAGCACTCAGAGCTCAGCCGCCGGTAGCACCAAAAATCTTCTCCCGCATGCCGGCTAGTCAATCAGTCACCTGGGCGAAGAATTCAGATGTTGCTGCACGCGCTGAAAAGCTTTTGCGCAAGCAGGGCTATCGGGTGGTTAGAACCGGTAAATCAGTTGCTGCTGAGCGCGGCTATGTTCGTGAAACCGGAAACCTGGTTTTTCACTTCTCACTAATTGGAGTTTTGATTGCCGTTGGAATTGGTGGCGGACTAAGTCACAACGGTCAAAGAGTGCTGGTTGAGGGTGAAACTTTTGTAAACAACTTAGCTGGGTACGACTCTTTCTCACCCGGAACTTTCTTTAGAGAAGACATGCTGGTTCCTTTCAGCATGACCCTAGATAACTTTGAAGTCGACTTTGATATAAGAAACCGAACCAACGTTGGCACCCCGCTTGACTTTAGGGCTTTTGTTTCATCCAAGCTCACACCTACAGACACTCCAAAGCCTGGGCTAATTAGGGTTAATGAGCCTTTGGAAATGCCGGATGCAAACGTATTCCTGACCGGAAACGGTTATGCACCCTACATAACAATTCGAGACGCCAAGGGAAATCTAGTTTTTGCAGGTGCTAACGCATTCTTACCGCAGGACTCTAATTACACTTCGCTTGGCATTATCAAGGTGCCAGATGTTGATCGGCAATTTGGAATCATCGCTTTCTTTTACCCAACTGCACAAGCACTGGATAACGGAGCCTTTACATCTATTTATCCAGCGCCGGTTGATCCACTTCTAACCCTCAATGTTTACGAGGGTGACTTGGGATTGGATGCGGGTATTTCAAGAAATGTCTACGCACTAGACACTTCTGAGATGACCCAGGTTGCCGGCGGCAAGGCGGAGATTCGCGGTCTGCAACTAAAACTCGGTGAAACCGTTCAGCTACCAAATGGCCTCGGTAGCGTCACCTTTGAGGAAATTAGAAGGTTTGCCTCACTTGATTTTGCCTATAACCCAGGTGGCATTTGGGTGCTGGTGTTTTCTCTGCTGGCACTTGCTGGAGTGACAACATCGCTCTTGACACCGAGAAGAAGAGTTTGGGTTCGCCAAACCAGTGGTGGTTTTGAAGTGGCAGCTCTGGCTCGTGGAGACGATCCAGCACTAACAGATATTGTTCAGAATATTGTCGGAGAATTAAAGGGTCAGCAAATCAATCGAAAAGGAAGTAAATAGTCGTGGGCATTGCCTTGAACGTAGGTCTTTCACAGATTTCACTTCTTTTCATTTATGCCTCTATGGCCATCTACACCGCTGCCTTTCTTACCTTTGCCAATCACCTAGCTCGTCTAGCCTCCGATAAGAAAAAGGTCCGCACCCAGGCCAGCCGCTTTGAAAGTATCGCCATTGTGCTGCTAATCATTGCCGCTCTTTTGCACACTGTTGGTGTCGTTCTTCGAGGCATTGCCGCTAGCCGAGTGCCCTGGGCTAACATGTATGAGTTCTCCATAACCGGAGCACTCTTTGTAGTTCTGGTTTACCTAACCGCGCTAAGTATCAAGGACGTTAGATTCATTGCGACTTTTGTTACCGGTTTTGTAATTCTTATTCTTGGTGCAGCCACCTCAGCCTTCTACGTTGAGGTTCAGTCACTGATGCCGGCGCTACAAAGTTACTGGTTGGTGATTCACGTTGTAGTAGCCGTTTTGGCTGTTGCATTCTTTAACATCGCAGCTGCGCTTTCAACTTCTTACCTTTTGAAAACTGCCAACTGGGTAAACAGCTCAAAGAAGAAATCAATTGGAACCTTGAAGCGAGTCTTCGCATTATTTCCGGCAGCAGAGAATCTTGAGCGCTTGGCCTATCGATTCAACATCATCGGATTTATTCTTTGGAGCTTCACGCTTATTGCTGGAGCAATCTGGGCAGAACGAGCTTGGCACCGCTACTGGGGTTGGGATACCAAAGAGGTTTGGACCTTTATTATTTGGGTTATATACGCAGGCTATCTACACGCCAATGCCACTCGAGGTTGGACCGGTAAGCGTTCAGCCTGGTTGAGCTTGGTTGGTTTTGCTGCCGTTATCTTTAACTTCACCGTGGTGAACCTGTTCTTCAAAGGCCTTCACGTTTACAGCGGTTTATAAACAAACTACAAAAGTTTATAAACCCGCTCTAGTCGCTCCAGCCACCAATCAACTCGGTGATCATCAGCTTGGAAAATTTGTAATTTTTCCTGATCCACATTTACGCGCCTAGCATCAATCTGTCCATCAACCGGCATCAAAGGCTCACGAGTAACATCGCCAGCAAGAAGTGCCGCGGTGCCAAGACCGCAATCAAAATTTAACTCTGGAAGCATAGCTGCCAGATGAGCCCCCATTGAAATTCCAATTGAAGAATCCAGTGCAGAGGAAATAACAACTGGTAGCCCAGCATCCTTAGCAATTTCAAGGCTGCGAGAAATTCCACCAAGCGGAGCAGCCTTCAGAACCAAAACATCGGCAGCGTTTGCCTGAGCCACTGCAAGCGGATCGGTTACTTTTCTAACTGATTCGTCAGCGGCTATCTTCACCGGTATTTGATCTTTGGCCAAAGTTAGTTTCACCTCGGCAAGCTCGGCGATAGTTTCTACCGGCTGCTCAAAAT
>WLGC01000004.1 GCA_009703465.1 Actinomycetota bacterium
CCATCATCTAAGCTGCCAAAGTTACCGTGACCATCAATTAGTGGAACCCTAAGCGAAAATGATTGCGCCATTCGAACCAAAGCATCGTAAATAGCGCTATCGCCGTGAGGGTGAAGTTTTCCCATTACTTCGCCAACTACTCGGGCGGACTTTACGTGACCTCTTTCAGGGCGCAGGCCCATTTCACCCATTTGATAAATGATGCGACGATGAACTGGCTTTAGGCCGTCACGCGCATCCGGTAAAGCGCGAGCATAGATAACTGAGTAGGAGTACTCAAGGAATGAATCCTGCATTTCTTTCGACAAATCAATGTCAACAATGCGTTCCTCGGTTGGTTGTTCCTTGCTCATAAGCCTTCTAATTCTCTAAACCAGTCTGTGGCAGACTATTTCTACGATGTTACCTTTGCTGCCGAAGAGTCTCGGGAGGCTATCCGAGGTTTTTGCCTCCGCCTTAGCCTCACTAAGCGGTGAGCAGAACCCTCTGAACCTACCGAAGGTCAAGAATGCTTGCGTTGTGTTGGTTGATGGTTTGGGCTCCGCAAACATAAGGGAAAGAGCGGGGCACGCGCCGTTTCTGAATTCAAAGTTGAAGATGGACGGATCTATCAACTGCGGATTCCCCAGCACCACAGTGACCAGTCTTTCTAGTTTTTCAACTGGAGTGCAATCTGGCCAGCACGGCATGGTCGGCTACAAGATTGTTGACCCGCGAAGCAACGAAACAATGAACCTGCTCACCGAAATCCCTAGCCAATCAGAGGCCCAATACTGGCAGCCGCTAGAGACCATTGCCGAACGGGCTTTAGGAAAAGGTTTCAGTTGCATTTTTATCGGCCCAGGAGAGTATGACAACTCTGGCTTCACGATGGCAACCATGCGTGGTTCAACGTTCATGGCTGCTAGAACAATTCAAGAGCGCTTCGACCTGGCTGCAAAACTTTTATCTGAAGGAAATGGGAAATTGATTTATCTCTATGTTCCTGAATTAGATCAGCAGGCACACGCCAAGGGCTTTCTGTCTGCGGAATGGTCGGCCAAGTTAGAAGATCTTGAATCTGCCTTACGCGGTTTAGTTTCAAGCTCTAGAAAGGATTCTGGAATTTTGCTAACCGCTGACCACGGGATCGTAGACGTTCCAAAAGAAAAACACTTCTACCTAGACGAATTAGAAATCGACGGGCTTCAAAGTGTTGGCGGCGATCCTAGGGTGCTGTTTCTGTACTTTGACAGCCTGCCCGATCAGAGCACTCGCGAAAAAATTCAAAAGTTTCTTGGTAAAAGTGCCTATGTAGCAACGCAAGCGGAGCTTATTGCAGCCGGTTGGTTCGGTGAGGTTTCAGATTTCTCACAAGAAAGAATGCCGCAGCTTTTTGTAGTCGGTACATCAAAAGCGGCCTTTTATCACCGAAGTTTTGCAAAGAAAAAGAGCTTAGAGATGATTGGCCAACACGGTTCGGTGAGCCCAGAGGAGTTAACAGTACCGTTGCTGCGTTTTGCGGGCTACGACACTTCTAACTAATCAGTTCAGTCTTCGGCTTTAGTACCAAATACTATTTCATCCCAGCTCGGCATACTCGCTCTGCCTTTTTTGGCGGCCGGCTTACTCTGAGACGACTCACTGGTTACTTCCTCGGGTTCACTTTCAATTTCTAATTCGCTTACTTTGATTGCGTCAATTTCAATGTTCGAGTCGACGGAAACATCTGCCGGAGTTAGCTCGAAGTCAATAACCCTGATATTCGAAGTGTCTGGGTGAGGTTCTAGTTCGGTTTCGCCTTGTGGTGCATCACTGCGCTCACTGCGCTTTCTTCTAAGCGCTTCAAGTAGATCTGCAGTTGCACTCAGTGGCTCGCTTGGTGAGGCTGATTTTGGTTTTGCAGTCGGCTCTGTTTGTTTTTTAAATGCGGCCGGAGTGCTGTAGTCAGTAATTTCTTCAGCTTCGCTATCTACTCGGCTGGTAAATGGCAAAACTTCTCTATCCAACTTCGGCTGGATAGTTTCGATGACGGCTGTTTCCGAAAGCATAGGTTCGGCAGGAGTGTCCACCGGTCTTAGTTTTGGAATTAGTGTGGTGCCGAGGGTCTCTTGACTTGAAAGTGTTTGCGCAGTCTCATTCTCTGGGGAGAGAGTTAATCGGCGCGGGTCAAAGCTCCAGGTAGCAAGGCCCTTGCCACCGTCAATCTGATACGAAGCTATGACGTGCCACATGCTTGTTTCAATTTTTCTAGCCGACCAAGAAACCCCGGTTGCACCGCTTGATACCAAGCGGTTACCGATGATTTCACCAAACTCAACCTGGGTTGAATCGCTGTAGCGATCACCAGCAATTGTTAGCCGAACGCTGAGAGCAGAGGAGACTACGTAGCTAAGCTCTGCGATGACTGGGGCGGCAAACTTTTCTATAAATTCAAAACTGGCTCCAGATTTGTCCATCAATTCAGTGATCGAGACCCCGTTTCGGATCTCCTCCTGAATTTCTCTAGGAGTAATCGAGACATCGTCTAGCTTTTGAGCTGGCTCGCGTCTGAGCGAGGTTCGGATGGTGTCGTCGATAAGTAGCCGGTACTTTTGGCCGTCCTTGGCCTCAAGTACCAAAAAGTCGCCGTCTGTGTCGAATAATCTAATGTCGTCCATAACGAACACCTCCTCTGCTAGAAGTTTGCCACGACAAATAGATATCACTCTTAGATAAATAGGCGAGCCGTAATGCAATTCTCAGCATTTCTGCCTATACTCACTCCTGCTGGATTGCTTTTGCAGTTCAACCGAAGCCGCGGATTAGATCTTTACGAGAGGAAGCCAAATGGCAACCGATTACGACGCACCCAGAAAAAATGATGACGACACAGAGTCAATCGAGGCCATCAAGGAGCGAATTCCAGACAAGGCCTCAAGCGCAACGGATGTTGACGAAGACCACGGTGAAGGCTTCGCCGTACCAGATGTGATTTCCGAGGACCTGGACGTTATGGTCCTGCCGCCTCAGGACGACGAATTCACCTGCTCGGAGTGCTTTATCGTCAAGCACCACTCACTTCTATCCGGCAAAAAGGGAAAGTACGGAAAAGTCTGTATCGAGTGTGCCGCTTAGGCTCTAGCCTGCTCGATGAAGCCGGCCAGTTTGACCGGATTTTTTGAAGAAACTAGCCAATAGGGAGTTGTATCCCGGCTGTCTGTAAGTTGAATCTTCAAAAGGCCCTTTCTAGAGGACTGCAAGGCAACAAAAGCGTTGGCGTTTAGCCTGGGCCCTCTTTCAGCGAATGTGTCGGCTTTTCCAATGATCTCGAGTTTGCCAAGAAACTCAGTGGCTACAATGGCCCCAGACACCGATAACCGCCCCTTTTGCACGATTATTCTGGGCGATAGCCCAACCATAAGGACTGCCACCAGCGCAGTTACCGCAAGCCCGCTAACCACGCCAGCGATGAGGTTTATAGGGGCAAAGGCCAGCCAAAAGGTGGGAAAAATGGCTAAAAGCGGCAAAAAGGCGAACCAGGAGGGGGTTACTCGCTCGCTATAGAGAATCTGGGGCTTTGCCGCTTTATCCATGGTCTTAGATTACGCTCTAACGGTGAGTGTTAATCAGAAAGTCCCTGTCCTTATTGTCGCCGAAGAAGGCTTTGAGCCAATTTATGCTCAGCCGGGGGACGCTGGTGCAGATCTAAGGTCAAAAATTGACGCCGTGGTGCCTGCAAATAGCAGAGTTTTAGTTCCCACCGGGGTGTCTATTGCATTGCCAGCTGGGTTCGTTGGGCTGGTGCACCCGCGCTCAGGCCTGGCTCATAAGCATGGAATTACAGTTCTCAACGCACCGGGAACAGTGGATTCGGGTTATCGGGGCGAAATTTCGGTGAATCTGTTTAACACGTCGAAAGTTGATTTTGAAATTGTTCGAGGTGATCGAATAGCTCAGCTAGTAATTCAAAAGTATGAAGAGGCCAACTTCGTCAAAGTTGACAGGCTGCCAGATAGTGATCGTGGCCAAGCCGGTCATGGTTCAACGGGGAAAAAATAGTGACTGCTGAGATTTTTACCACCGATAAGTCAGCACCGGCTGACCGCAGAAGTGCTGGGCCACTAGATGTTTCGGAAGTTAGAGATGTAAAGCCATACGTTGATTTTGGGGCCATCAGAATTCAGTCAAGGGAAGGCCTTGAAATGCGCCTCGAGGTTGAAGAGTCAACCTCACGAATTGTTGCCGTCAGTATTGATTACGCATCATCCTCACTGCAGCTCCAGGCGTTTGCTGCTCCAAAAAATGAGGGAGTTTGGCATGAAATTCGCGCTCAAATGAAAGAGAGCATTGCAGCTCAGGGAGGCCAAACGCAGGAACAAATCGGCTCTCTGGGTCCAGAGCTGATTTCTAAAATTCCACTCACTGATGAGAATGGAAACCTCAGCGGTCACCGCTTAGCCAGATTTATCGGCGTCGACGGCCCCAAGTGGTTTCTTAGGGGAGTTGTTGGAGGCGCTGCACTAACCGACCCAAGAGCAGCTGCCGACATTGATGATCTATTTAGATCTGTAGTCGTGGTTCGGGATGACGTACCAATGCCACCAAAAGATCTTCTGCCACTGACTTTGCCAGCTGGCACTGTTGCACAACCAAGAGTTTCATAGTGAACGAGTCATCCACCCCTAAATCTTCAGATCGCGAGAAAGCTGCGGCAAGACTTGGTCTGACTGACGAAAACGGACAGCTCTCTTTATCGAAGCAGTCACTTCTTACCTCTGTTGGTGGATGGCTTGGAATTGTTGAGGCTGTGTTGCCGGCACTGGTTTTCGTCACAATTCTGTCTCTAACTCAGCAGGCTGTTGCTGCAGTTGTGTCGGCAGTGTCGATAAGCGTCTTTTTCTTGGTGCTGCAAATTATTAGAAAAAAACCACTTACTCAGGCAATAGCTGGAGCAATTGGAATAGCGATATCGGCATTTCTTCCACTTAGAGAGGGCGGACAACCAGCCGACTACTTTCTCCAGGGCTTCTTCACAAACGCTGCGTATTTAGCAGCTCTGCTTATTTCTTTAATGGTGCGCTGGCCGCTTATCGGTGTTCTGGTTGGTCTTCTTACCGGACAGGGTTCAACCTGGCGAAAAAACAAACAGCAAATGCGCAGGTATCAAGCGGCAACGTTTATTTGGGTTGGGCTATTCTCGGCTCGACTAGTTGTTCAGGTTCCGCTCTACTTTGCTGGCGCAACCGAAACTTTGGGAGTTTTCAGAATCGCGATGGGGGTGCCGTTGTACGCGCTGTGTATTTGGTTCACCTGGCTGCTGCTACGCGGAGTCATTAACCAACGCGGTTAGTGGTATTTTTGTACTGATTTCAATAAAAAGGAAAAAATCAACATGTCAAAGGTAAACAGTTTCGGTTCTGCGGATTTACTAAAGGTCGGCTCTAAAGAATATAGATTCTTCAATTTGACCTCCGTAGATTCCAAGACACTTCCTTTTAGCTTGAAAATCCTTCTCGAGAATCTGCTTAGAACCGAAGATGGCGCCAACATAACAGCCGATCACATAAATGCTTTGATCAACTGGGATCCGGCGGTAGAACCAGATATTGAAATACAGTTCACCCCAGCTCGAGTAATCATGCAGGACTTCACCGGTGTGCCATGTGTAGTAGATCTTGCAACCATGCGAGAGGCCGTTGCCGAATTAGGTGGAGACCCAAAGAAGATTAACCCGCTAGCCCCGGCTGAATTGGTAATTGACCACAGCGTCCAAATTGATGTTGCTGGATCACCAGATGCCTTTGAGAAAAACGTCGAGTTTGAATACAAAAGAAATGAAGAGCGCTACCAGTTTTTGAGATGGGGACAAACCGCGTTTGACGATTTCAAGGTTGTACCGCCTGGCACCGGAATCGTGCACCAGGTAAACATTGAGTACCTTGCCCGAACCGTAATGGCACGAGAGGTTGCCGGTGAGCTTCAGGCCTATCCTGACAGCTGTGTTGGTACAGATTCACACACCACCATGGTCAATGGTCTAGGCGTTCTCGGTTGGGGAGTCGGAGGCATTGAGGCTGAGGCTGCAATGTTGGGTCAGCCAGTCTCGATGTTGATTCCAAAGGTTGTTGGCTTCAAGCTTCTTGGTCAAATTTCAACTGGCGTTACTGCTACAGACGTTGTGCTTACAATCACAGAGATTCTTCGTAAGCACGGTGTGGTCGGTAAGTTCGTGGAGTTCTATGGCGCGGGAGTTACATCGGTACCGCTTGCGAACCGCGCAACTATCGGAAACATGAGCCCTGAGTTTGGTTCCACCGTTGCTATGTTCCCAATCGATCAGGTGACCCTAGATTACCTAAAGGTAACCGGACGATCTCAAGAGCAGCTTGACTTGATTGAAGCGTACGCGAAGGTGCAGGGTCTTTGGCACGACTCAAGCATTGAACCGCGTTACAGCGAGTACCTTGAGTTAGATCTTTCAACGGTTGTTCCTTCGATTGCAGGACCCAAGCGTCCGCAGGACAGAATACAACTAAGCAAAGCAAAAGAATCTTTTGAAAAAGTGCTACCAAGTTATTCAGCTCAGGTATCAAAGCCAACTGCTGTAGCTGGTCAAAGCTTTGCCATGGACAACGGACATGTTGCCATTGCTTCAATTACTTCTTGCACCAACACTTCAAACCCATCGGTGATGTTGGCAGCCGGTTTACTAGCTAGGAAAGCCGTTGCTAAGGGACTCAAGTCAAAGCCTTGGGTAAAGACTTCTTTGGCTCCTGGTTCGAAAGTTGTCACAGAGTATTACAACAAAGCAGGGCTAACAAAAGACCTAGATGCACTTGGCTTCAATCTTGTCGGTTATGGCTGCGCAACCTGTATCGGTAACTCGGGTCCACTTTCAGATGAGATCACCCAAGCTATCAACGCAAATGATCTTGCGGTTACCGCGGTGCTATCTGGAAACAGAAACTTTGAAGGCCGTATTAGCCCTGACGTGAAAATGAACTATCTAGCCTCACCACCGCTGGTAGTTGCCTATGCATTGGCCGGAACGATGGATTTTGATTTTGATTCAGAATCTCTAGGCCAAGGCAGTGATGGCCAGCCGGTTTACTTGAAGGACATCTGGCCAACAGCTGATGAAGTTCAAAAAACAATTGACGAATCAATCAACTCAGAAATGTTCAAGACTCAGTACGCCGGTGTTTTTGAAGGCGACAGTCGCTGGAAAGCTTTATCAACTCCAGAAGGCGCTGTCTTCGATTGGGACCAGAAGTCAACTTACGTAAGAAAGCCACCTTATTTTGATGGCATGAAGAAAAACCCGGAACCAGTAAAAGACATTTTGGGTGCTCGTGTGCTTGCGAAACTTGGCGACTCTGTAACAACCGATCACATTAGCCCGGCTGGCTCAATCAAGGCTGACTCGCCAGCTGGTCAGTACCTAACCGACCACGGCATTTCTCGAGTGGATTTCAACAGTTATGGATCTCGAAGAGGGAATCACGAGGTTATGATTCGTGGCACATTTGCAAACATCAGGTTGCGCAATCAGCTTCTGCAAGATGTTGAGGGTGGCTACACCAGAGACTTCACAAAACCAGATGCTCCGCAAGCGTTCATCTACGATGCTTCGAGTAACTATCAAGCCGCAGGCATTCCACTAGTTATTCTTGGCGGCAAGGAATATGGCTCAGGCTCATCGAGAGACTGGGCTGCTAAGGGAACCAGTCTGCTAGGAGTTAGAGCGGTAATAACCGAAAGCTTCGAGCGTATTCACCGCAGCAACCTGATTGGTATGGGTGTTTTGCCACTTCAATTCCCGAAGGGTCAAGATGCTCAATCGCTTGGGCTAGACGGCACTGAGGTCTTTGAAATTACTGGTGTTGAGGAGTTGAATAAGGGCGTAACTCCAAAAACTGTAAAGGTTGTGGCGTCCCCATCAGAGCACTCTCCAGCTGGCAAACAGACAATTGAGTTTGATGCAATTGTCCGGATTGACACACCAGGAGAAGCTGATTACTACCGCAATGGTGGTATTTTGCAGTACGTTTTGAGAAGTCTTGTCGCTTAGTACCCCAAAGTAAGGTTGCGAATGAGTGAGCTAGAAAAAGTTAAGACCCCCAGAGATCTTGACGCGCTCAACCCTGCCCAGCTTAAGCAGCTTTGTGAAGACATCCGAGCAAACTTAATTACAACGGTTTCTAAAACCGGCGGACATCTGGGTCCAAACCTGGGAATTGTTGAAACAACGGTCGCTATTCATAGAGTTTTTGACTCACCAAGTGACTCAATTATTTTTGACACCGGACATCAGTCCTATGTTCACAAGCTCCTAACTGGCAGAACTGATCTAAGTAGCCTCAGAAAAAAAGATGGAATAGCAGGCTATCCACAGCGTTCCGAATCAATCCACGACATTGTCGAGAGTTCGCATGCATCTTCTTCTCTGTCCTGGGCAGATGGCATTTCGAAAGCATATAAATTAACCGGCCAGAAAGATCGTCACGTGGTCGCCGTGATTGGCGATGGAGCTCTTACCGGTGGAATGGCCTGGGAAGCTCTAAACAATATTTCAGATGACAACGATCGAAACCTGGTAATCGTTGTAAACGACAATGGACGCAGCTATGCACCAACAATTGGCGGTCTAGCTAGATATCTAAACGATGTAAGAACTGCAAAGAACTACCGTCGTCTTTATCGCCTAAGTAAAAAAGCGTTTGATCGAATGGGACTAGTAGGCAGATTGCTTTACTCTGCTGTGCGAGGAGCGGGTAAAGGGCTGCTGGCAACTTTTGCACCAAAAGGTATCTTTCCGAACTTAGACATCAAGTACATTGGCCCGGTTGATGGACACGACCTTGTTGCGATGGAGCAGGCTCTTCGTCAGGCGAAGAACTACACCGGACCGGTAATTGTTCACGCAATCACCCAGAAAGGTTATGGATTTAATCCTGCGGTACTGGATGAGAACGATCAATTTCACGCCGTAGGAAAAATTGATCCATACACAGGGGAGTCTCTTGAGGATTCAAGTTCAGAAACTTGGACCGGTGTATTTGGCGATGAAATCCTCAGCATCGCTGACAAGCGCGAGGACATAATTGGAATCACCGGAGCCATGTTGATCCCGGTTGGTCTAAATAAGTTTGCCAAGAAGCACCCAGATCGTGTTTTTGATGTTGGTATTGCCGAGCAGCATGCCGTAGCAGCGGCGGCAGGATTAGCATTCGGTGGACTGCATCCAGTAGTTGCAATTTACGCAACGTTTATCAACCGAGCATTTGATCAAGTTCTCATGGATGTCGCTCTGCACAAGGCCGGTGTGACCTTTGTATTAGATAGAGCTGGAGTTACCGGACCGGACGGCGCAAGCCATCACGGTATGTGGGACCTAGCCATTCTTCAGGTAGTACCCGGTATTCGAATTGCTGCTCCTAGAGATGCTGAAACACTGCGAGAAGAACTAAACGAAGCGGTGCTCGTCAAGGATGCACCAACCGTACTCCGATTTTCAAAGGGCTCCGTAGGCAGCCCAATCAAAGCGGTTAGAAGAACTCAAGATGGCGTCGACATTCTTAGTGAAGCTCCAAGTAAAGATGTTCTGCTGCTGTGTGTTGGTTCAATGGCATCGGTTGGACTTGAGGTTTCGACTCTGCTCGCTGCTCAAGGCATCGGAGCCACGGTAATTGATCCAAGGTGGGTTGTTCCAGTTGCCCAATCGGTGATTGATTTGGCTGCCAAGCACCGACTAGTCGTCACCATTGAAGACGGCATCAAGGTCGGTGGTATCGGTACCAGAGTGAGGCAGGACATGAGAGCAGCTCAGGTTGATACAGCCTTGAATGAGGTTGGCCTGCCGGATGAATTCTTAGAGCACGCCAGTCGTGCAGAAATCATGGAACGCGTTGGTCTGACTGCACAGTCAATTGCCCACGACATAGTGGCTCAGGTGGTCGGTTCAAGAGTTCCGCACGCACGTCCAGTTGATGAATCGAAAATCGAAACTAGGCAGCAGCAGCCTTAGGCGTCATCCTCGGTTTCTGATTCTGTACCGAGTTCTGCTGGCGGCTCATTTAGAGCCTTAGTAATTACATCGGCTACAAGGTCGATTTGCCACTGCCTGGCTCCTATTTGAGAAAGAAGCTGTGAGATTGCTTCTGCCGTGACCGTTTCTGGCGGAGAAAAGCACACCTGCCGCAGATAGTCCGGCGTCAAGAGATTCTCAACCGGAACTTCTAATTTCTCTGCAAGTACAGCTACTGCCGGCCTGACTGCACGCAACCGGGCATCCGCTTCGGGAAATCTCGTTGCCCACGTGCGGTGATTGGGAATTCCAGTCGCGGGAAGTTTTGCAAGTGGTAAGTCGCGGGTTGTCAGCGCATTGCTTAGAGTAAGCCACCAAGTGTCAAGGTAGCTACGACTTGCCCTTCCGGAGAAACTTTTTGAAGAAGCTAACTCTGGTTTAGTTTTTACTGGATTCAGTGCAAGAGAAACAATTGAGCTATCCGGAATAAGTCGGCCGGGGGAGACATCAAGTTTCTCGGCTAGTGATTCACGAGCCAGCCAGAGATCACGAGCGATTGCAAGTAATCGCGTGTCTTTCACTTGATGCAAACCCGACATTCCGCGCCACTTGTCAAGCTTTGGTTCTTTCGGTGACATAGCTGCAATTGCCTGAAACTCTTGTCGTGCCCAGTCAAGCTTTCCCTGCTTTTCTAGTAGCTCAATCAAACTCGCACGCAACTCAAGCAGAACATCAACATCCAGAGCCGCATAGTTGAGCCAGTCGACCTTTAGTGGTCGGATACTCCAGTCAACTGCGCTGTGCTCTTTGGCGAGCCTTATCTTTAGGAAGTGCTCGGTAACCGCGCCAAGTCCCACCCGTGATAGACCTGCAAGCCTTGAGCCAAGTTCCGTATCAAATACTGTCACTGGGTTTAGACCAAGTTCTCGAAGACATGGAATGTCCTGACTTGCTGCATGCAGAACCCATTCATCGGTAGCCAGCAAATCAGCAAGTTTTGAAAAAGCGTTAGTGCCTTGATCGGCAATGACTGCTTGGGGGTCGACAAGATAGATGGGGGACCCAGCGCGATGGATTTGAATCAGATAAGCGCTTTGAAAATATTTGAATCCTGATGCACGTTCAGCATCTAGTGCAAATGGCCCAGCGGACTTTTCAAGTCTTTCGATAGCGCTTAGGAGCCCCTGCGCGCTTTCAACTAAGACAACATTAGGATTTCTCGGTGCTGCCAGCAGCGGCAGTTCCGGTGGAGCCTCTTCGGTCATCTCGAGATGCCGAGACTAGAAACTCCTGCCGGCAGGTTTGGTAAACCAGACATGATGCAAACAAGATCCTGCCAGGCCTCCAAGTGAGCGGCGGCGTTGGTGTTTGTTGGTGACCAAGAAGCCCGAATCTCTAGTTCAGCGTGATCACTCTGATTACTGAGTGCCCCGTACCCGGAAGAGATAATCCTCGTAGCAGTGCCAGCTTCGGCAATGTAAGCCGCGTTTCGATTCTCAAGAGATTCGGTGAGCCAGGCCCAAGCAACATCCGAAATCAGCTCATCAGCGCCAATGTTTGTTTCGAGCGGTGATTTTGCAAAGGTAATTACTCGAAACTTTGACTGCCATGGTTCTGGTTCTTGCTCATCCCATAGAAGAATAAATCTTCCGGTGCCAAGATCCGATGAAACTCCAGCTGCTGTTGCGTCAACCTGTGCAGAAAAAGCAATTTCAAACTTGGCTAGTCTTCCAGGTGCAGCAATTTGTTCAATAATTAGCTCGTCACGCGTGGCAGCGTTCTTGAGGGAGCTCATCGCCAACATAAACTCGGCTGGAGCACCCTCAGGAGTCTCAAAATCAATCACCTTGATAGATTACGTTGCTACTTGACGGGCATACCGATGCCACGCCGTTATTGAGCTGCAGGTGAGGTGCTTATGCTCCATTGCGTGATTCTGTTGGTATCTGTTACCAAGTCTTTAGTGATTACACCCTGAAAATCATCACCAATTAGCCCCTGCAGTGCTTTGACTGGATCAATCAAAGACGGATCAGCGGAATTTGAGATTGAGGCCAAAATAGAAACTGTTTTGCATTGTGCAATAAGTGACCTAAGGCTGCTCGCACCACCCTCGAAGAGCAACTTCTTGAATCCTTTAATTTCTAGCGCGACTTTCACCTCAGGAAACAGAGCTGAGTCATCGAATTCAGAAAACACTATGTTTTCAAATTCACCCCGTTGTGAGAAAGCTGGAATTTCTTTTATAGATTCTGGACTGCGAGTGAGGAAAGCTATCGGAGCGTATTTTGATGCTTTGTAGTGTTCTGTCCGTGCTGTCTCTCCGGTGGTGACGATGCAGTCAGCTTGGCTACGCAAGGACTTGAGTAGCTCTAAATCAAAAGGGCTGCTTAGGCTAGAAGAATTTCCATTCTCGCCAACCGTTGAACCATTTGCGTCGATTGCAAAACTGCACAGCCACCCTTTCCAATCCCCGAATTCAGTTTGAAGCGTTTTGAATTCTTCACCAGGTTGAATATGAAGGTGCTCCACTAGCTCTTTTCCGAAACCTGTCGTTTAATTCGGGCTAGCATCCCGCGCATACCACGCATCCGAAGCGGAGAGACAGCGTCGGCAAGTCCTATTTTTGCTGGAAAATCATCATCAACAGCCAGCGTCTCTTTCACCGACAACCCATCGATAACTGAATGCAGAATGCTGGCAAAGCCCCTGGTGGTTGGAGCTTCAGGGGGAGCTGAAAAGAAAAGGTTTACCTTTTGCTCATTCACTTCAACAAAAAGATAAATGGGTGATTGGCACTCTTCCACACGCTCAAGTAGGTCTGGGTGATCTTGATATCTCTTCGGTAGCTCAGGAAGATTCTCACTGAACTCAAGCAACAGGCTTAGGCGATCCTGAATTTCAAGATCATTGAAATCTCGAATTAGTGTGGAGACTGACTCGGTCGGCATTATCTCTTTGGCGCTGGTGCGATTCCAGGTTCTGAACCTTTGGCAATTGGAACGCCAACAAGGCTTCCCCATTCGGTCCAGGAACCGTCGTAGTTTCTTACGTTCTCAAAGCCAAGTAGATAGTTGAGTGCAAACCAGGTGTGACTGGAGCGCTCACCGATGCGGCAGTAGGCAATCACGTTATCGCCAGTTTTTAAACCGGCTCCTTCAAGATAAACCTTCTCTAGCTCGGCACGGGACTTAAATGAACCGTCCTCGGCAACGGCTTTGCCCCACGGAACAGAAGCTGCAGATGGAATGTGACCGCCTCTTGCTGCACCTTCATCCGGGTAGGCAGGCATGTGTAATCTTTCGCCTGAATATTCTTCTGGTGAGCGCACATCAATCATTGGATTGCCGAAGTGCGCTAGGACGTCATCGCGAAAAGCTCTCAGGGTTGAATCATCGCGAGTGACTACTGGATATTCACTAGGGCTGACACTTGGTTTTTCCTTGGTAATTTCTCTTCCTTCAGCAATCCATTTGTCTCTACCGCCATCTAGAAGTCGAACATCTGGATGACCAAATAGCTTGAACACCCATAGCGCGTAAGAAGCCCACCAGTTCGACTTATCACCATAGATAATGACTGTGGTATCTCTTGAAATACCCTTGCTAGAAAGCAAGCGTGCGAATTGCTCAGCTGAAACGTAGTCGCGGGTTACCGGGTCGTTCAGGTCGGTGTGCCAGTCAATTTTTACAGCTCCAGGGATGTGTCCAACTTCATAAAGCAGCACATCCTCGTCTGACTCAACAATCACAATGCTGTCGTGGTTTAGATTCTCGGCTAGCCACTGGGTGCTTACTAGAACATCGGGGTTAGCATATTCGGTAAACTTTGGGTTGCTGTCTAACTTTAGGGTCACTGAAGTTCTCTCCTTAAGAGTGATTGATCTTTGACTAGGTTAACTCAAGATCGCGCTTCAACCAACGGCTAGGTAATAATTGGCAATAGAGACATCAGGCTTCCTGTCGCTGACTCAGGTGCGCCCAGAGGCCAATGTCTTTGAACTTTTGGCCGATTTGGTTCCGCCAAGAGAGTTTCAGCAGGCAAAGTTCAGCACATACAAGCCAAGCTCAGAATTTCCAAGTCAAGCCAAAGCACTAGAAGCAGCAAAGAGCTTCACCTCCGGAACTGGCTTAAGAAAAATTTTTGGAAAATCTCAAATTCAGGCGCCAGGCATTTATTTGGATGGCGGCTTTGGTGTTGGTAAAACTCACCTTTTAGCTGCCGTTTGGCACGAATTCAAAGGCAAAAAGGCTTTCGGCAGCTTTATTGCTTTTACCAGTTTGATTGGGGCCCTGGGCTTCAAGCAGGCACTTGAGGCTTTATCGAAGTTTGAACTTATTTGCATCGATGAATTTGAACTAGATGACCCAGGCGACACGATGATGATGTCAAGGCTTCTAAATGAACTAGTTCCTTTGGGAGTTCGTTTTGCGGCAACCTCAAACACTCCACCGAACGCCTTAGGCGAGGGAAGATTCGCCGCATCTGATTTCACTCGTGAAATTCACGGTATTGCTGATCGGTTTGAAATTATTCGCATCGAAGGGGAGGACTATCGCCACCGTCCTTTGTCCTTCGACTTCAAGAATCAAACCGATGAGGATCTAACCGATTGGCTTAGCACTAAGTCAAAAGCAAGTACCGCGGTAGATGAGTTCTCAGATCT
Source organism: Actinomycetota bacterium (assembly GCA_009703465.1). Classification (GTDB taxonomy): domain Bacteria; phylum Actinomycetota; class Actinomycetes; order Actinomycetales; family Microbacteriaceae; genus Rhodoluna. The sequence goes on from WLGC01000004.1 coordinate 14,655, forward strand.
TCTGAAACACCTTTCAACTATCCACCCATCTGGCTATGGAAAGATGCTGGCCGGAGTATCCCACCTGGCGCTGAGGGATGTTCGAAAACTGGAGAACCAAGTAGACGCTCTTCGGTTTGTTGCCTTTGTTGATCGCGCCTATGAATCGCAACTCAGCATGACCGGTAGCGGTCTTGCTTTGACCGATGTTTTCTCCCAGGAATACCTATCCGGCGGCTATCGAAAGAAGTACCTAAGGGCAGTTTCGCGCCTCGGCGCCATGATGAGCTAGGCAATTTGTTTACAAACCCGAAACACTTCTGCTCAATATCAGAAACCTCACTACAGCAAACTCTCAGTTAGATGCCAGTACCGCTGGCTTCAAATCAAGAGAGGTGAAAAAAGTGGATCAAGGAAATACCGGTTTCATTCTTATTTCAGCAGCGTTTGTTTTACTCATGACCCCAGGTCTCGCCTTTTTCTATGGCGGTTTAGTTAAGGCCAAGAGCGTTGTGAGCATGATGATGCTTAGCTTTGGGTCCCTCGGACTAATCTCCGTGCTCTGGGTTGTTTACGGATACGCAATTTCATTTGCAAATGCAGGCTCTAGCACCTTCTATGGAATTGACGGCGTCATTGGAATTGACACCTCGTTTATTGGCTTGACCGCTCAAGTGGCCGATGCTGCGGCTCCATCAGGGGATTACCCAACAATGGCATTCGTTTCCTTCCAAGCTGCATTTGCAATTTTGACGGTTGCTCTAATCTCTGGCGCGATTGCAGACCGTGCCAAGTTTGGCGCCTGGATGATCTTTGCTGGCGTGTGGGCAACACTGGTTTATTTCCCGGTCGCAAACTGGGTATTCAACTTCACACTTACTGATGGCAAAGTTACTGATGGTGGTTGGATTGTTTACGGACTAGGCGTTATCGACTTCGCTGGAGGTACGGCGGTTCACATCAACGCTGGAGCCGCAGGCTTGGCCTTAGCAATTGTCCTAGGTAAGAGATTTGGATTTAGCAAGGGAATCACTCAACCACACAACGTGCCACTGACACTGCTTGGTGTTGCGCTTCTTTGGTTCGGTTGGTTTGGTTTCAATTCCGGTTCTGAGCTTGCTGCCGATGGCATTGCGTCAATCGCGTTTATCAACACTCTGGCTGCACCTTCAGCTGCGATGCTTGGTTGGATTCTTGTAGAGAAGATCAAGCACGGAAAAGCTACTTCAATCGGAGCTGGCTCCGGAGCAATTGCAGGTTTGGTAGCAATTACTCCAGCCTGCGCTGTTCTCGATCCCATCTACGGAATTTTGCTTGGCTTAGTTGCCGGCGCTCTCTGTGCTTTGGCAATTGATCTGAAGTTCACCTTTGGATTCGATGACTCATTGGACGTGGTTGGTATTCACCTGGTTGGTGGAATGGTTGGAACTCTCTGGGTCGGAATCTTCGGCAACGGCGTAGGCGCAGCCTTTGGATATGGCTGGGGTCAATTTGGCGCCCAGGCATTAGGAGCAGTCGCGGTTTTGGTTTACAGCTTCGTCATGGCTTTGATTATCGGATTCGCAATTGAAAAAACTATTGGTTTCCGAGTAAGAGCTGAAGACGAAATCGCTGGCATCGATACCGTAGTTCACGGAGAAGAAGCGTATAGTTTCGGCGCTGATCGAAGATAGGTTTTAACAAAATGGGGAGCCGGTCGGCTCCCCATTTTTTGTCTCCTGAAGCCTGGGCTGCCGAGCAGTTTGAACTGCGGTAATTGCGATAAGGCTCTAATTCGGTTAGAGTAGCCACGTCTTGGAAACAAGACATGCGGATGTGGCTCAGTTGGTAGAGCACAACCTTGCCAAGGTTGGGGTCGCGAGTTCGAATCTCGTCATCCGCTCGCAACAGGGCATATGCCTCGCAAAAGCATGGTGGAGTGGCTGAGCGGCCCAAAGCAACAGCCTGCAAAGCTGTAAACCCACGGGTTCAAATCCCGTCTCCA
>WLGC01000040.1 GCA_009703465.1 Actinomycetota bacterium
AGTGGATCTATAGTTGCTTGCAGAAGAATTGCGGTAGTTCACTTTGGAACTCTAGGTGCTTGGGCCCAAAGATTTGATATAAACTTTGCGTATGGGTTTAGAAAAAGTGGTGGCTGAACATGCCTAAATTAAGCGGCGGAAGCTCACTAAGCGGTGAAGATCGATTCAACCTTATGCTCTCGCTGGTTGGTTTTCTTCAAAAGCGCGGCACGGTCTCTCTCGAAGAAGCAGCCAAGCACTTTGAAATTGATAAAAAGTATCTTCGCAAATTAGTTAGCTCGATAAATGACGCCAGGGCGGAGGTTCGAGGTTTTGAGCATTGGTTTTTTCTTATTGACATCGATGAGCTCGAAGAAAATGAAAATCTTTGCCTAACCGAGAATCTCGTAATTGAATCATCGCCAAAGCTTTCTAATCGTCAGGCTTCGGCTATCGCCGCTGGTCTGAATTACCTTGCCGCCATGCCTAACTTTAAGGACGACGCCGATCTAAAGGTTTTGCAGAATCTCTTAGCTGATGGCACTCATCGTGGTCTAAATCGAATACTTGAAGTTCGCCCTGGAAGTGCGCAGGCTGGAGCAGAGCAGGTAAGAGAGGCGATTGTCTCCGGTGTTGCAATCAGCTGTGAATACATAAACCAAAAGGGCGAACGCTCGGTTCGAAAACTTGAACCCTTGAGGTTGGATCCGCGACCAGAGGGTTGGTATGTTCGGGCGTTCTGTCCGCTCAATGATGGGGTGAGAAACTTCAAACTAGATCGGATGAGAACAATAGTTCTTTTGGATGAGCCAATCAGTGATGCAGCGAGGAACATTCACAGTATTGAAGATTCCGTCTACCTTTCAGCCGCTACCGACACCTCGGTTTTAGTTGAAGTTGACCCCGAGGCTTATCGGTTGGTTTCTGAATTTGTTTCTGTTGCTGAACCCAGTACCCCTGGTGATGGCAAAGTTCGTGCCGAAATTAAAGTTGGTCACTTACCAAACATCGGAAAGTTGGTAGCGAGATTTGGAGGGGCTGCCAGAGTTATCTCACCACCTGAGGCTCGAAAGCAGGTACTGAATTTCGCGTTGAGGGCACTGGGGCGTGATCCTGAAGAAACATCGAGCCAACTAAAACTTGAGGATGACTAGCTGATGAGTACCACCTTCTGGATTCTATTTTGGTCGGGGTTGATTTTAGCTTCGCTGGTGATCAATCTGATAATTTTCAAGTCTCTCTATAACAGAGGGCTTGCGGTTCTTTTCCAATTGAACAAGGTTGCGGTGAAGTCTGCTGCCTTAGCTGAGAAAATTGGCCTAAAACCCCTTGTGCAGCGGCCTGAATCTTCCATAGATAAAGACCCGGCCATAGCCCTTTCTGCGCGAAGGAGCCTTCTAAAATCAAGGCTCAAGAAACAGCAGCAACGACAGCGTAGGCTAATAGAGTCCTTAAAGAGAAGAAAACCAACTGAAAGAAGGTTCCGCTGATGCGTCTAAATGGCTGGGAATGGATCATCATTCTTGTTATCGTCCTTTTGATTTGGGGCGGCCCTAAGCTTCCAGGGTTGGCCAAGAGCTTGGCGCAATCTCTTCGTATCTTCAAGAAGGAAATGAAGACTGATGAGAAGCCAAAGGACGAGGGAACCGCAAGCAACTCATAGTTGCTTTCTAGGCTTCACCCATGGCTAGAACAAAAAACCCCGACGCCAAGATGAGCCTCGGTGGTCATCTTAAAGAAATTCGCAATCGGCTGTTTTTTTCTGCCATTTTCATATTTGCTGGCTCGGTTGCGGGCTGGTTTCTTTTTGCCCCCGTTTTTCAAATTCTGCAGCAGCCGATACTCGACCTTGCCTCGAAAGACGGGGTTAATGCCACGCTCAACATTGGAACTGTTGCTGGTGCGCTCGATTTACAAATTCAGGTTTCTATATTTCTTGGTGTGCTAATTTCCTCGCCAGTATGGATCTATAACCTATGGGCTTTTGTTACTCCAGGGCTTAAGCAGCGGGAGAGGCGGTACACGCTTGGATTTGTCTTTACCGCGCTGCCGCTTTTTATTTTCGGATGTTGGTTGGCTTGGATTTCAATGCCAGGATTCGTCACGACTCTGATTGGTTTTACACCAGATGGAACCGCGAATGTTATAAATGCGAATGAGTACATTCTGTTCACGATTCGAATCTTGCTGGTCTTTGGAATCGCATTTGTTCTGCCGGTTGTACTTGTGATGCTGAATCTAGCTGGATTGCTAAGTGCGGCAACGATTCTTAAGTCGTGGCGAATTGCCGTGTTTGTGAATGCCGTGATTGCAGCTCTTGCAACACCTACAGCAGATCCAATGTCGATGTTTTTAGTGATGATTCCTCTGGTCATGCTGTACTTCGTAGCCGCAGGAATCACATACTTAAATGATCGTCGACGTGCCAGAAAGCTAAAGAAGATCGAAGCCGAACTAGACGATGAGATAACAATCACACAGAACTCCAATGACTGAGCCCGCGCTTTCTCCAGCCGAGCGATTTGCGAAGGCTAGGCAAAAGTCCACCTCTCCAGAAATTCAAGAGTTTGCAAACTTACTCAAATTTCCAATGGACCCGTTCCAGGAGCAGGCCTGTGCCGCACTAGCCAAAGGTCGTGGGGTGCTGGTTGCAGCGCCTACCGGGGCAGGAAAGACCATCGTTGGCGAATTTGCCATCCACCTAGCGCTAGCCAAAACACAAAAGGTTTTTTACACCACACCAATAAAGGCTCTAAGTAATCAGAAGTTTGCTGAGTTATCAAAACGCTACGGTCCAGAACGTGTTGGTCTACTTACCGGCGACACGAATCAAAACTCAGATGCACAAATAGTTGTAATGACAACCGAAGTGCTTAGAAACATGATTTATGCGAACTCTAACTCACTTATTAGCCTTGGCTACGTGGTGATGGACGAGGTTCACTATCTGGCAGATCGCTTTCGTGGGGCGGTTTGGGAGGAAGTTATCCTGCACCTACCAAAGGACGTAAAGATCGTTTCACTTAGTGCGACTGTCTCTAACGCGGAAGAGTTTGGCGCATGGCTAGATGAGGTCAGGGGAGACACGGAGATTATTGTTTCCGAGATTCGCCCAGTCCCGCTGAATCAGCACGTGCTATTCAATGATGAGCTGATGGAGTTATTCGATGAGACTTCTAAGGATCCAAAGGTAAATCCTGAGTTAGCCCAGATGCACGCCACCAAGATGCGCACCCCGGTTAATAAACCACATCGAGGACGAAGAAATGATTTCGGTAATCCACGAAATGCTCAGAAGCAAATTCATAGAATTTCCAAGCCCGAAATCGTTGACATTCTAGAAGATGAGGATTTGCTACCGGCAATCTTCTTCGTTTTCTCGCGTGCTGGCTGCGAAGCTGGGGTAAAAGCTTGTCAAAGCTCAAACATTAGATTGACCACCACCGAGGAGAAGCAAGAGATTCGTCGGTTGGTGGAGGAGAAGTGCTACAACATTCCAGACGAAGACCTGTCCACGCTTGGATACTTCGAGTGGCTCAGTGGGCTTGAACGAGGTGTCGCTGCCCACCATGCTGGAATGTTGCCAGCATTTAAAGAGGTAGTTGAAGAGCTGTTCCTTAGAAAACTAGTAAAAGTAGTTTTTGCCACAGAAACACTGGCTCTTGGAATAAACATGCCGGCAAGAACTGTGGTTCTAGAGAGATTAGATAAGTTCAACGGTGAATCACGAGTCAACCTCACGCCTGGTGAATATACACAGTTGACTGGCCGCGCCGGCAGACGAGGTATCGATACTCAAGGGCACTCAGTTATCCAGTGGGGTGCCAATCTTGATCCAAATAGCGTTGCCGGTCTTGCCAGTAAGCGCACCTACCCGTTGGTGAGCCCCTTTAGGCCTACCTACAACATGTCAGTGAATTTACTCGAGGCATTTGGCCGAGAACGCGCCCGTGAAGTTCTCGAAACATCTTTTGCTCAATTTCAAGCCGATCGTTCCGTTGTTGGTCTAGCCAAGGGGATACGTGAGAAACAAGCTTCCCTCGAGGGTTATGAAAAAGCTATGGAGTGCCATCAGGGAAACTTTGTTGAGTATGCCAAATTCAGAAGAGAAATAACCGACATTGAGAGAGCGCTTGCAGCTTCAAGGGTGCGTTCTGAACGCGGCAAAGACCTCAGGCAGAGTAAGGGTCGTCACCTTCAAGAACAACGTCTGAACCAACTCAAGCGGGACGTGCGATCACACCCTTGTCATTCCTGCAGCGAGCGTGAAGCACACGCCCGATGGGGAGAGCGCTGGTTCAAGCTAAGCCGCGAACTTGATTCCGTGATTGACCAAATTGAGGGGAGAACAAACCAGGTTGCAAAAACATTTGACAAGATTTGTGACATGCTCACCGACCTCAATTACATTCACATAGCTGACGGGGATTACGAGGTACTTGAGGTTGGAAAAACGCTCTCCAGAATTTATGGTGAGAGAGACCTGTTGGTCTCGGAGTGTCTTCGTGGGGGAGTTTGGGAAAAACTTGATGCAGCAAGCCTTGCTGCCATGGCAGCTGCGTTGGTTTATGAAGCAAGGCGCGACGAGGAGTGGGAGCCACGATTGCCCAAGGGTGACTTTGCCGAAGTGATGCAGAACACCAGCGATATTTGGTATGACCTAGAGGAGCTTGCCCGATCACACAAACTTGGTCAAACGCCGCCACTAGATCTTTCTCTAACCTTGCCGATTTTCCGATGGGCCAATGGAGCCAAGTTGGATTCCGTTCTCGATAGCGCAGATTTGCTAGCCGGAGATTTTATTAGGTGGACTAAGCAAATTATTGACTTGCTTGATCAAATCGCTCAAGTTGCCGGTCCTGAACTGTCAGCTACGGCTAAGGCTGCCACCGATAAAGTAAAGCGTGGAATTGTTGCCTACTCCTACTATGGATAAGAAATGAAGTTACTAGAGAGAATCTCAGTTCTTAACTGGTTCACCCGCATCGGGTTAGCCCTAGTAGGAGGCCTCAGTTCGAGTTTGGCTTTTCCTCGAGAGAACCTAAGCCCAATAATTATTGTTTCGGTTGTCGCGCTGTTTTTATCGGTTTATCAACTCAAAGTAGTACCTGCATTTGTGATCGGCTTTATCGGTGGACTTAGCTTCTACCTGAGTCAAATCGAGTGGATGAGTCTTTACCTGGGACCGGTTCCTTGGATAGCGCTTTCCACATTGGAGGCATTCATCTTTGCCGTTGGTATGTCTGCAGTTGCATTTGTCTGGCGGGGGCTCAGCTCCGCGAAACTTCCTAAACATTTCGGTCCGGCAATCATTTCGCTTTCACTTGCAACTATTTGGACCGCTAGGGAATGGGTATCAATTAGCTTGCCCTACGGTGGTTTTCCATGGTCCAGACTTGCCCAGACTCAATCAGACACATTCCTAGCTAAGTGGGTCTATTGGGGAGGGCTGGGTCTTCTTACTTTCGTTCTTGCTTTTATCTCCGCCTCAGTTGCAGTTGTCATTGTTGGAAGGGTAAAACTTAGAAGTCCAGGAATGATTCCAGTTTTTGGATTTGTTCTGCTATCTCTTGCTGTTCCAGCGCTAACACAAATTGATCCTGGTGCGCAAACGGGAACAATCAGGGTTGGTGCGGTTCAAGGAAACGCTAACGCAGGACTTTTTGCTAATCCTGAGCGAGGCAGCATTTTGAAGAATCACCTTGATGCCAGCAAGGGACTTGATAAAGGTGCTCTAGATGTAGTGGTCTGGCCAGAGAATGCCTCCGACCTCAGCCCTTACAGTGATCAATCGGCAAATAGGTTGATTACGGATTTTGTAGATAACCAAATCGGTGTGCCACTGATTTTTGGAACTATCACTCAGCGCGGTGAGAGCCTCTACAACAGTTCGATACTTTGGCGACCTGGCCTTGGGGCCACCGATTGGTACGACAAGAAACGACCAGTACCTTTTGCTGAATATGTCCCGGACCGGGATTTTTGGTATCAGCTAGCTCCAGATCTAATTGGTCTAGTTAACAGAGGATACGAGTTTGGTGAACGTGACGGAATTTTTGAGATTGATAAAGCCAAACTGGGCGCTTTGATCTGCTTTGAAATCGCCATAGATGACATAGGTAGGGACTTGGTTCAAAGCGGGGCGCAGGTAATTCTGTCACAAACAAATAATGCTGACTTTGGTAGAAGCGATCAAACCTTTCAGCAGGCTGCTTTCGCCAGGCTCAGAGCAATTGAGACAGGTCGAACGGTTGTAAATGTATCAACAGTTGGGGTCTCAGCCATCTTCAACGCCGATGGTTCGGTTGTATCCCAGTTACCAACTTTCGAAGCTGGGGTAATGCAACAGGAAGTGCCGCTGAGAGATTCAATCACTCCAGCAATGGCAATCGGTTCTTGGTTTGATCTATTCATAAACTTTGCCGCGTCGTTAATTCTTTTGTTAACTCTTCGATTAATTCTTACTCGTAGAAATCGCAGCCTTTGAAGACCCTGGTAATCATGCCGACCTACAACGAGGCAGAGAGTTTGAGTTTTTCAATTAGCTCAGTTCGAGAACTAGAACTTGATCTTGACGTCCTAATAGTTGACGATAATAGCCCAGATGGAACTGGCCAATTGGCTGATGAACTTTCAAACTCAAAAACTTTCGTGCTGCACCGCAAAAGCAAAGATGGTCTCGGTGCTGCCTACCTTGCTGGATTTGATTGGGCCATAGCTAGAGGCTACGAGGTTGTTGTTGAAATGGACGCTGACGGAAGCCATCAAGCCAAGGATCTTGTAAAAATACTTGAACAGATGAAAAATGCAGATTTAGTTCTTGGCTCGCGCTGGGTTCCTGGGGGAGCGGTTTTACATTGGCCTTGGTATCGAAAATTGATTTCAAGGGTTGGAAACATCTACGCAAAACAAATGCTGGGAACAAAAATCAATGACATGACCTCGGGTTTTCGAGCATTCAGAGTTGATTTCCTAAAGAATCTTAGGCTCGAGGGAGTGACTGCTAGAGGCTATGGCTTTCAGGTAGAAATGGCGCTTAGAACATTTAGAGCCGGTGGAAAAATCACTGAGGTACCTATAGTTTTTATTGAACGAAATTTTGGTAAGTCAAAAATGACAACAGCCATAGTGCTCGAGGCGCTATGGCTGGTGACAAAATGGTCTTTTTATAAGTCAGCCTGACCACCAGCGCGTCTTGCTCGAATGTAGCTCAGGCGCTCCTGAAGGATTTCTTCTAGTTCTTCGCGACTTCTTCTCTCAAGCAGCATCTCCCAGTGTGATCTAGGGGTCTTGTCTTCTAGGGC
>WLGC01000041.1 GCA_009703465.1 Actinomycetota bacterium
CTGGGCTTTGGAAAATGTTTGGGTTTGTCATCGGTATGTCCCTACTTCTTTCCAACGCCGGTGGCGCTAGCTGCGTACTTCTGAATGTGATCGATAAATCCATACTCCAAAGATTCCTCAGCGCTAAACCAGCGATCGCGATCGCCGTCTTGCATGATCTGCTCCAGAGTTTTTCCGGTCTGCTCTGCTGTGATGGCTGCAAGCTGACGCTTCATAGACATAATTAGTTCTGCCTGAGTTTGAATGTCTGACGCGGTACCGCCAAAGCCACCGTGGGGCTGGTGCAGCAGCACTCGCGTGTTTGGAGTTGCGTATCTTTTGCCCTTGGTTCCAGAAGAAAGAAGGAACTGACCCATTGAGGCACACATGCCGATACCAACTGTGACAATGTCATTTGGCACGTACTGCATGGTGTCATAAATTGCCATTCCAGCGGTGATTGAACCACCAGGGGAATTGATGTAAAGGTAGATGTCTTTTTGCGAATCCTCGGCAGCAAGCAAAAGAATTTTCGCGCAAATTTCATTGGCCATGTCATCACGGACTTCTGTTCCAAGCCAAATGATTCGATCCTTTAAAAGTCGATCGAAAGTACTGCTGGTTGCTTTGGGCGAGTCAGCCATTGAACGTGCTCCTAATTCTTTGTGGTTGCCTGTCAAAGATAACTGCAAGTTCCCCAAAAACCTTGCCTTGTTCGCCAGTGGCTAAAGCGAAAACCCCACCAATTGGTGGGGTTTTCATAAATTGTGCTGACTTACGGGTGATCGTGACCGGCGTGATCCTGCTCACCAGCTGGAGATGCAGCCTTGGTGAATTCGGTCAAATCTACGCTCTTGCCCTTTGAGTCAGTAACTGCGGCATGCGCGACCACCAGGTTTAGGGCTTTGCGCCTTGATACCTCGGATACAAAAAGCGGCACCTGTCCTGCTTCGCTGACTTGCTTGATGAAATCATTTGGAGCCATTCCATATTGCTGAGAGCTCTGAACTAGGTATTGAATTAGCTCTTGCTCGTCAACTTTGATTTCTTCTTTTTCAGAAATCGCATCAAGTAGCATCTGGACTTTAAATGAGCGAGTACTTTGCTCCACTACCTCGGCACGGTGAGCGGTGTCCTCTAGGCGACCCTCCCCTTCGAGGTGACGGTGCACATCTGCTTCTACTAGTTCGTCTGAAACCGGAACCTTGACAAGCTCCAGCAATTGATCAGTGAGTAGTTCTCTGGCCTGAATACCTTGACCATAGCTTTTTGAAACCTCAATTTTTTTCTCAAGGTCCTGCTTTAGTTCTTTCAGCGTGTCAAACTCTGAAGCCAATTGAGCAAACTTGTCATCAGCTGCTGGAAGCTCACGCTCTTTTACAGCGGTTAGTTTGACGGAAATCTCCGCTTCTTGGCCAGCTTTATCGCCGCCGACCAACTTTGACTTGAAAGTGGTTTCCTCGCCGGCAGTCAGGGTGTCCAGTGCCTCATCGATGCCATCCAAAAGATTGCCTGAACCAATTTCGTAGGAAATGTTCTCTGCTGAGTCAATTGTTTTACCGTCGACAACCGCAATTAGGTCAATGGTTGTGAAATCGCCCTTCTTAGCTGGGCGTTCAACTGACTTTAGGCTTCCAAATCTTGCTCTAAGTGCGTCAAGTTCTGCCTCTAATTCTTTTGCATCAACTGAAACTTCGTCTACTTTGACCTTTAGGCCCTTGTATTCCTTGAGCTCAAGCTCCGGGCGAACCTCAACTTCAATTTCAACAATCAGGTTTCCCTCAAAGGTTTTTTCATCTGGGCTTTGCTTAATGTCGGCAGCCGGCTGGCCGAGCGGACGCAGTTTTGATTCCTCTAGCGCCTGGCGATAGATAGTGTCTAGTCCGTCATTGATGGCATGAGCCAAAATTGCTGGCTTACCAATTCGCTGGTCAAGAATCGCCGCTGGAATTTTCCCCTTGCGGAATCCAGGAATGTTTACCGTTTCAGCAATGTGCTCGTAGGCGTGATCAATGCTTGGGCGAAACTCAGCAGGAGTTACCTCAATGGTCAGCTTGGCGCGGGTCGGCTTGATGCGATCGACAGATGTTTTCAAGGGTTCTTCCTCTGAAAAGGGCCCGCCTCCCAAAAATTAGAAGACGAGCCGAATTTATTTCACAATTTGGTCGGGGTGACAGGACTCGAACCTGCGATATCCTGCTCCCAAAGCAGGCGCGCTAGCCACTACGCTACACCCCGGTTGATTGAACAACCTGCCTAACTCTATCCCATAGAATGGAGTAATTGACTCGGTTTTTTCAAAAAATCGGCTCAGCATTCGCGGGCGTAGCTCAATGGTAGAGCCTCAGTCTTCCAAACTGATGGTGCGGGTTCGATTCCCGTCGCCCGCTCCAAGCGACCAAATTACTTCTGACACTGAACGCACCAGTAAAGCTTTCTTGTGGCCATGAGCTCCAGGGTTATGTTGGTGCCACAAACTCTGCAGGGTAAACCTTCGCGTTTATAAACGTAATTTCTTTCATCTTTTTTTGGCTTTTTGGAACGAAGTTCATCTCTGGTGATCATGAATCCGGTTCTAACCCCAACCTTCATCAAATCAACCGAATCTAGCCAAATGGCGTTCAATTCTTCTTTTGAAATTTCATTACCTGGTCTATGAGGACTAATTCCCGCACGAAATAATATCTCCGCCCGATAGACATTTCCAATACCGCTGATAACTTCTTGATTCATAAGCTGCAAGCCGATTGAACTGCGCGATTTGATGACGTTTCCTATGAATCGTTTAGATTGAGCGTTTCTTGGATTGGGATTTAAGGGATCAGGACCTAAGCGATTCTTGACTTTCAAGACCTCGGCTTTGGTCAACACCTCACAAGCGGTTGGGCCTCGCAAATCAGCAAAATGAGAATCCCCGATGAATCTGGCTCTGACTTGCCCAAAGGGATCAGGTAGCTCACCAGATGCTTCTTTTATCAACCACTTTCCATAAATTCCCAGGTGGATTCTGATGGTCAACGAGTTATTGAAGGTTAGAAAAAGCTGCTTACCAACTGCCTGGGCTTTCTCAAGAATCTGTCCACTAATTAGCTTGGCTTCATCGGCGAATCTTCCCTGCGGGGATAAGACTTTTAGGGAAGCTCCAGAAAAGATACGGTTGAACTCATTTGCGGTTCGATGTACCGTGTGTCCCTCTGGCATTGATTACTAAACGCCCTGTTCAAACTCTGAGATTTGGTTGATTCTTCTTGAGTGACGCTCTTCATTGCTAAACGGCTCAGCGATGAAAATTTCAACTAGCTGAAGGATTTCCTGCTGACTGTGCATCCTGGCACCAAGGGCTACAACGTTTGCATTGTTGTGCTCACGAGCAAGTTTTGCAGTGTCTTGGTTCCAAGCAAGAGCTGCACGGATGCCTTTAACCTTATTTGCAGAAATTTGCTCACCGTTTCCTGAACCACCAAGAACTATTCCGAGTGCTCTAACTCCCGCTTCCTCGTCAGCGACAACAGCAAGGGCTGCGTTGATGCAAAATTCTGGATAGTCATCTAGGGGGTCATACTCGGTGGGGCCATGATCGATTAGTTGGTGCCCCTGCTTGGTGAGTTCGCGGATTAGGAAGTGACTCAGCTCCAGGCCGGCATGATCGGTGGCGATGTGAATTCTCATGTGAAAAGTTTAGGGCTTCTTTTTTGCCGTTGGATTCTCAAGACTGCTTCTAAACGCCCGAAGGGCAATTGATGCTGCTAGAGAAGTTAGAAGAACATAAGTAATTGTCAAAGCCTGAAGTTGTCCGCCAAACCAAGTTGCCGCAGCCAAACCGGCGATTACGATTGAGAACTCTCCTCTTGGAATCAAAAATGCTCCAGCACGTTTCCAGGCTGACGGATCAGACATGTCGCGTGCGACTTTCCAGCCAACTAGAAGTTTTCCAAAAATGCCAAGAGCCGCTAGTGGTAGAGCCAACGGAAGCACTGGAAGTATTTCTGCTGGTGATACGCTCAGTCCGAAGAAGAGAAAGAAAATCGCAGCAAACAAATCTCTAAGTGGTGAAAGTCGCAATCGGACAGCTTGGGCGACTTCACCGGTTAGCAGTAAACCAACCAGGAAGGCTGCTACCGCTGATGAAAACCCAATCATCTCTGCTGAGCCAGCTGCCAAAAGCGCCATACCAAAAACAGTGAGCAGCAGTCCACCCTGCGCCTGGGTATTCAAAATTTTCCCAAAGGCATTCTCCCCTTTGAATGACAAAAACAGAGCCAGTGCCGTAATCACAAATGCAGCCGACACAGAAATTGCTCCGGCTACAAAAGCCGCACCGGCAACCAAAGTTGTTATCAGTGAAAGGTAAGGAGCTAGTGCCAAGTCTTCGATTACAAGAACGGCGACAACTCGTTTTGAAAGCTCAGATCCGCGCCATCCTGTTTCCTTCATCATCTGAGAGGAAATACCTGATGAGCTTACGTAGGTGATTCCGCCGAGAACCACCGCTCCGACAAAACCCCATCCAAGAATCAGCGCGATTATCGCGCCCGGCAGTGCATTAGCTAGAAAATCAATTAGTCCGACTGATTTTCGCTCCAAGAAAGCCGACAACAAACTAGGTCCAGAGTGCTCGAGTCCAAGCATCAGCAATAAGAGAATTGCTCCCAGCTGCGCTCCGGTAGTGAGGAATGTCTCGCTGAGGCTCAGTGGGAAAATTCCACCTTCACCGAGTGCTAGCCCGAGTGCTAAGTAAAAAGGCACCACAGAGAATTTCACGCGCACCGCGACATAGGCCAACACACCAAGGACCAGAAGGATAAGTCCGGTCTCGACAAGGGCCATGCTCTCGATCTCAGAAATCTTTGCTGAATAAATTAGCGGCCCCATGACATAAGTATCGCCTAAAAATCAAGGATTAGGCTAGGGGTATATCACCTAATCGATCTGGAGAATACTGTGCCTGGAGAAAATCTAACTCGCCAAGAAGCGCAATCCCGATCCTCAATACTTAAGGTCTCCAGCTACGAAATAGATTTGGACCTGAGTGGAGTTGGCGAGAGTTTTCCCTCGGCTACGAAAGTCACTTTCTCTTGCTCTAAGCCAGGTGCCGATACCTTCATTGACGCAATTACGAACTCGGTTCTCAGCGTTCGACTAAACGGATTAGATCTAGATCCAGCTGTAGTGGCCGATGGCACTCGAATCACTCTTCCAAATCTCCAGGCAGAAAACACTCTGGAGATAAAAGCAACCGCAAACTACATGAATACCGGTGAAGGGCTGCACCGTTTTGTGGATCCGGTTGATAACGAGACTTATCTATATACACAGTTTGAAGTCCCAGATTCTCGAAGAGTGTTTGCAGTGTTTGAGCAGCCAGACCTCAAGGCAACTTTTCAATTTGACATCACCGCGCCGTCCAATTGGAAAGTGGTGTCAAACCAGCCAAGCCCAACACCTGTTCCTCTAAACAACGAACCCGCTAAGTCAATCTGGTCATTCGAGCCAACTCCGATAATCCCGAGCTACATAACAGCAATCATTGCCGGACCATACATTGAAACTAGAAGTGAACTAACCAGCTCAAACGGAAAAGTAGTTCCACTGGGGGTCTTCAGTCGCGCTTCGTTGAGCCAGTATCTAGATGCCGATTACATCTTTGAAAAAACTCGTCAGGGTTTTGCATTCTTTGAAAAAGAATTCAACTACCCTTACCCGTTTGAAAAATACGACCAGCTCTTTGTGCCTGAGTTCAACGCTGGCGCTATGGAGAATGCTGGTGCGGTGACTTTCACCGAGAGCTATGTATTTAGAGGAAAAGTCACTGATGCCATTCGTGAGCGCCGTGTGGTGACAATCCTTCATGAGCTTGCGCACATGTGGTTCGGAGATCTAGTCACCATGAAGTGGTGGAATGATTTATGGCTAAACGAATCTTTCGCCGAGTACGCCTCAACTTTGGCAACTGCAGAAGCCACCGAGTGGAATCACGCTTGGACAACTTTCACCGCGCTAGAGAAGTCGTGGGCCTATCGTCAGGATCAATTACCGTCCACTCACCCAATCGTTGCCGAGATAAATGATTTAGATGATGTCTTAGTAAATTTCGATGGCATAACCTATGCCAAGGGCGCGTCAGTTCTAAAACAACTAGTTGCATGGGTTGGTCAAGAGCAGTTCATGGCCGGAGTTGCAAGTTACTTTAAGAAGCATGCCTACGGCAACACTGAGCTTTCAGATTTACTTACCGAGCTTGAGCAGCAATCAGGCCGGGAGCTTAAGACCTGGTCTAAGCAGTGGCTTGAAACCGCTGGGGTGAACACTCTTTATCCAGAGATAGAGGAAAATTCTTCTGGCGAAATTTCAAGCTTCAAGATTAGACAAACGGCCACCGCTGAACATCCAACCCTGAGACCCCACCGAATGGTCATCGGTTTCTATGATCTAGTCGATGGCGTTCTCTCAAGAGTGCATCGCTTAGAACTAGACATTGATGGTGCCTTGACCGAGGTGGAAGAGCTAGTTGGTCTAAGGCGCCCAGATCTTGTTTTACTCAACGATGAAGATCTTGCTTACGCAAAAATAAGATTCGATGAAAAATCTTGGCACTGCGCTATTGAGAACTTAGGAAAATTTGAAAACTCATTGGCTAGAACAATAGTTTGGGGATCAGCTTGGGATTCAACCCGCGATGCCGAGTCCGCTGCGCAGGACTTCATAAAGTTAGTGCTTGGAAACATCGCTAAAGAAGATCAATCAACCACGATGCTGACACTGCTTAGGCAGCTAGTTACCACGGCTTACTTTTATGTTGCTCCAGAAAAACGTGATGAAGTCATTTCAGAAATCGGAACAGGCTTACTGAAGCTAGCCCGACAGGCTGCGGCTGGTTCCGATGCACAATTGCAGTTTGTAAAGTTCTTTGCCCAATTTGCCAACACCGATAAGTTACTTGATGCGCTCTCAGATATTCGAAGTGGAAAAGAAGTGCTTGCGGGCCTTGAGATCGAAACCGATCTTGACTGGGAGTTACTAACCGGACTGGTGGTTGGTTTGAGAGCTTCAGAGTCTGAAATTGCGGAAGCTTTGTCAAAGGACAACACTTCAAACGGCCAAAAAGCTGCTGCCGGTGCCAGGGCTGCGTTGCCAACTGCGAAAGCCAAGCAAGCGGCCTGGGATCTACTAACTAAGTCCCATGAGTTATCCAATGTTCTAGTGGATTCAGCCAGTCTCGGCTTTGTTAGAGTCCA
>WLGC01000042.1 GCA_009703465.1 Actinomycetota bacterium
AGAGCAAGCAGTTCGCCGAAGCCCCAGTCAATTGATCCCTCGCGGCTCATCTCAAATCTCTTAGATAGCATTTGCTGAAGCTTCGGGTGGACGTTGAAGCCGGCCGGCGCGTTCTGGTGAGCATCACCAATAAGCTCCACAACGTCCTTTGAGATTGCTGTTGCTTTCTCAATTGTTGGGTGATCGCTGGCTGTAGTTCCGATACCAGCGGCTCTAGTCGGCAAGGCCGGAGCAGCAATCATGGCTTCGTGAACTTCGGTGAAGGCATTTTCAAGTCTGCTCTGGAAGCCGTTGTTTGCCTGATCAAACTCAACCTGAGTAATGTCACCTCGACCAACCAGCGATTCAAGGTAGAGAGTTCTAACTGAGCGCTTGGCTTCAATCAGGTTATACATCAATGGCTGAGTCATCGAAGGATCGTCACCTTCGTTGTGACCTCTGCGTCGATAGCAAATTATGTCTAGGACAACATCGTTTTTAAACTTTTGACGGAATTCAAATGCCAAAGATGCAACTCGCACTACTGCCTCTGGGTCATCACCATTGACGTGGAAAATCGGCGCTTGGATTGCTTTGGCGATGTCGGTTGCATAAACAGTTGAGCGAGATTCCATAGGCGGGGTAGTAAAGCCAACCTGGTTATTAATGACGATGTTGATTGTTCCACCAGTTTTATACCCGCGCAGTTGGGACATGTTTAGAACTTCTGGCACAACGCCCTGACCGGCAAAGGCGGCATCACCGTGAATAATCACTGGTAGGACCGGATAGACATCGGCCTTAATGGCATTACTGCGATCAAGCTTGGCTCGAACGATACCCTCAACAACTGGATTCACGGCCTCTAGGTGAGATGGGTTAGCAGCAAGCGATACTCGGACCTGCTTGCCCTCCATGTTGGTGAAAGTTCCCTCGGTGCCCAGGTGGTACTTAACATCTCCAGAACCCTGCACAGATTTTGTATCGGTGTTTCCCTCGAACTCTTTGAAAACTTGACCGTAGGTTTTGCCTGCCACGTTGGTTAGAACATTAAGACGACCGCGGTGAGCCATACCGATTACAACCTCTTCAAGTGAGGCATTTGCCGCTGACTGAAGAATTTCATCTAAAGCAGCGATCGTTGACTCGCCACCTTCTAGGCTGAATCTCTTTTGGCCGACAAACTTCGTCTGCAGGAAAGTCTCAAAAGCTTCAGATTCATTTAGTTTTTCGAGGATGCGCATTTGCTCCTCGCGAGTTGGTTTGCTGTAAGGACGTTCAAGCTTTTCCTGGAACCAGCGTCTTTGTTCCGGATCTTGAATGTGCATGTATTCAACACCAACGGTTCGGCAGTAGCTGTCTCGCAAAATTTTGAAGATGTCTCGGAACTGCGCCTTAGGCTTGCCACCAAATCCACCGGTTGAAAAGACGCGATCCAAATCCCACAGGCTTAGGCCATGGTTCAAGATATCTAGGTCAGGGTGTGAGCGCTGTCGGTACTCCAATGGGTCGATGTCAGCCATCAGGTGACCACGAACTCGGTAAGCATTGATTAGCTCTTGAATGCGAGTTTCTTTTTCACGATCATCTGCTTCATTGCGATCAAAGTCGGTAACCCAACGAACTGGCTCATAAGGAATTCTTAGATCAGCAAAGATCTCATCGTAGAAACCGCGTTCACCGAGTAAAAGTTCGTGAACTTTCTTTAGGAACTCTCCAGATCCGGCACCTTGAATCACTCGGTGGTCATAGGTGGAGGTGAGCGTAATGGTTTTGCTCACGCCAAGTGTTGAAAGCTGTGCGTCTGAAAGTCCGGCAAACTCCGCTGGGTAATCCAGTGCTCCGGCGCCAACTATGCAACCCTGACCTTTCATAAGTCTTGGAACCGAGTGGACAGTTCCAATTCCACCAGGGTTGGTCAGCGAGACGGTTGATCCAGCAAAATCGGTAGCGGTTAGTTTGTTATCGCGAGCGCGCTTGACCAGATCTTCGTATGCGGCTAGGTATTCAGCAAAGTTAAGTCTTTGGGCGCGCTTAATGTTTGGAACCAGCAGCGCACGGGTGCCATCTTCTTTGGGGATGTCGATTGCTAACCCAAAGTTAATGTGTGCCGGTTGAACCACAGCTGGCTTGTCATCGACCAAATCGTAGTAAACGTTTTGACTCGGAAACTCTTTCAAAGCTCTGATTATGGCGTAGCCAATTATGTGAGTGAAAGAGATTTTTCCACCTCTGGTTCTGGTGAGATGGCTGTTAATCACAATTCGGTTATCAATCAGAAGTTTGGCCGGGATGGTCCTAACAGAAGTAGCAGTAGGTACTTCTAGTGAGGCATCCATATTGGTGGCCAGTGATTTAGACATACCTTTTAGAACAGTTACTTGATCCTGCTCTGCAGAGTCAGCATCAATGGTGTTGATCAAGCTGGTGATTGGTGCCTGGGCGGGAATCGGTTGTGGTTTTGGTTCAATTCTTGTGGTTTTTGCAACTAGGTTCGCAGCCGCTGGTGCGCTTGGGCTAATTGGTGCAATCGGCGTTGCCGGCACTTGGGTTGCCGCCGGGGTCACCGGTGCAGCGGATCCATTTGAAGTCGCGTGTGGGGTTGCGGTTGGGCGATAGTTCTCAAGGATGGGCCACCAGGCTTTGTCCACGGCATCTGGGTTTTGCTGATACTTGGCGAACATCTCATCAACTAGCCAGTCATTGGCGCCAAAACCGTTCTCGTCTTCAAGGTTGCCGGACAGAGAAATCACCTCTTTTTAAATGGATTGTTGTGAGATAAGCCTACCTTCATGGGCTTGCCCATAAGGCCTCTATTCAGGGTTTGCTCAGTCACACAGGGCCAAGTAATCCTTATTAGAATTGGGGGAGCATGGATAAAGCGGGTTCTGACCATAGAAGTTCGAGCGGGGTCGCTCGATGAATGAATGGCTACTTCTAGCCCTGGGACTAATTCTGACCGTAGGTACTGGATTTTTCGTTGCTAGCGAATTCTCGATGCTTAATGTTGAGCGAAACGATCTGGAGTCAAGAGCCAGCCGAGGAGAAAAAGGCCTTGGCGTTTCGATTAGAGCCCTAAAGTCCACCAGCACCCACCTTTCTGCAGCACAGCTTGGGATCACGGTAACCACTTTGTTGACCGGTTTTGTGGCCGAGCCGGCACTTAGCAAAATTTTGGAACCTGCTCTATCGCCCCTAGGTCTTGCAATTGAAATACAAAAAGTGCTTGGGGTCATCCTGGGAATGACAATCGCCACCACCTTTGCGTTCTTGATTGGTGAATTGGTGCCAAAGAACATGGCACTTTCAAGCCCGCTGAAGGTCCTAAATTTTGTAGTTAGATTTCAGGTTGCCTTTACCTGGACATTCGGTTTTTTGATCAGATTTTTCAACCTCACCGGTAACCGCGTGGTTAGGTGGTTTGGGGTTGAGCCTAAGGAAGAGCTAAGTTCCACCAGAAGTGCTGAGGAGTTGCTCTTCTTGGTTCGTCGTTCAGCAAGTCTTGGTGCTTTAGATGCCGGTACCGCAACTTTGCTAACTAAGACGTTGGCACTAAGCCAGTTAGTGGCAGCAGATGTAATGACACCTCGTCCGCGTATGCACACCTTAGATAAAGACGATTCTCTTGCAAAACTTATCGAAGCATCGATAAAAACCGGTCACTCTCGTTTTCCAATTTCGGATGGAACCTCGGATGACATCATCGGTGTTGCTCACCTAAAGCAGGCTGCTGCAGTTCCGCGCGAAAAACGTGAAGAGGTGCCAGTTTCCGCCATCATGCTTGAAGCTCTTCGAGTTCCAGAAACAATGCGACTTGAAACCTTGATGGTTGACCTTCGAGCAAAAGGTTTGCAACTTGCAATTGTTGTGGACGAGTACGGCGGCACTGCCGGTTTGGCAACACTTGAAGATTTAGTCGAAGAGTTAGTCGGCGAACTAGTTGATGAACACGACCGCGCTAAGGCCGGAGTAACAAGAGGCGCTAATTCTTCAATTCTTTTCCCCGGCATGATTCGCCCCGATGAGCTTCTTGAAATGGCAATTAAGGTTCCAGATGATGGAGCATATGAAACCGTTGCCGGTTACCTAATGAGTGAACTTGGCAGAATTCCAAATGTTGGCGATGAAATCCAAATAGATGGTGGCACGCTGAGGGTTGAACGTATGGATGGTCGACGAGTTGATCGCGTGAGATTTACGCCAGCTGAATCGGATCAGTCAGGCGGTGAATCAAATGAATAGCGATATTCAAGGATTAATTTGGTTTGTTGTTCTACTTGCCTCAAATGCATTCTTTGTGGGCTCTGAGTTTGCTCTGATTAGTGCTCGCCGAGCGCAAATTGAACCAAGAGCTGAAGCTGGTAGCAAACCGGCAAAAATTACCATCAAGGCGATGGAAAAAGCTTCACTAATGCTGGCAACCGCTCAGCTTGGAATTACAATTTCCTCTTTGTTGATTTTGTTAATCGCCGAGCCAAGTATTCACCACTTATTGGAATATCCACTTGGTGCAATTGGCTTACCAGAAGAGTTAGTTTCAGTAGTTTCTTTCATTATTGCTTTACTGCTGGTCACTTTTCTGCACGTGGTTATTGGTGAGATGGTTCCAAAAAACCTAGCTATTGCACTACCAGAACGATCCGCTCTACTGCTGTCTCCAGTGCTTTACGCAATTGCCATGGCAATCAAGCCGATTGTTTCTGGTCTCAACGCCGTATCAAATGCAATTCTGAAATTATTCAAATTTGAACCCAAAGACGAAGCGAACACCTCCTACACCCTTGATCAGGTTGAGGATATTGTTGAGCACTCGACCCGCGAGGGTTCTCTTGCTGATGTCAGCGGCACGCTAACCAATACTTTTGAATTCACTGAGAAAAAAGTCAGCGATGTTGCAATTCCAATCGCCAAACTAATCTCTTTCTCCGAGAATGTGACGCCAAGAGAAGTTGAACAGGCAGTTGCTAAGCATGGCTTCTCAAGGTACCCGCTTACTGATGAGTCCAATGAGCTGGTTGGTTACCTACACCTGAAAGATGTAATTGATTTAGATCTAGACGAAGTCGATAATCCATTTCCAGCAAAGCGTATTCGCACCTTGATTTCTCTTCCAGCAACAATGGAGCTAGAAGATGCACTAGCAAGCATGAGAAGGGTACACGCCCACATGGCCAAATCTTTTGATGCTAGGGGAAATGTTCTCGGTGTGCTTTTCCTAGAAGACATTCTCGAGGAGCTAGTTGGCGAAGTGCACGACGCTACCAGGCGCTAATTTGTGCTTGGGTACTTGCCGCGGGTGTACTGACTAGGCCAGTACTCGAGCTCAACACCTAGTTCATTTGCAGCCCTAAGTGGCCAGTACGGATCACGAAGCGCCGCACGGCCGATGAGAATCACATCAACCGTCCCGGCCTTCAAGATTGCTTCAGCTTGGCTTGCTTCGGTTATCTGACCAACCGCGCCCACCGGCTGACCCACTGATTCACCAACTTTTTCAGCAAGCGGCACCTGGTAGCCCGGACCAGATGGAATCTTCACACCGGTGATTAATCCACCAGAAGAAATATCAAATAGATCTGCTCCAACCTCAGCGCACCACTTTGCAACTTGAATTGTTTGTTCAATATCCCAACCGTCTTCTTTGTAGTCGGTTCCTGAAAAGCGAATAAAAATTGGCATTTGTTGACCAATTTCAGCTCTAATCGCGGTGACGATTTCCAAAAGCAAGCGAGCACGATTTTCTAGACTGCCACCGTATTGGTCTGTGCGTTGGTTTGTAATTGGGGATAGAAACTGATGCAACAGATACCCGTGTGCGGCGTGGATTTCAATTGCGTCAAAGCCGGCAATTACTGAGTGCTTAGCAGCGGTTGCCCAATCGGAGACTAACTCGGAAACTTCCTCGGTACTCAAGGCCCTTGTATCGGCATAGCCATCAAAAGCCACATCACCTGAAGAAACAGTTTGCCAACCACCTTTTTCCAGTGGCACGCTACCTTTACCTGACCAGTCACGATAGATAGAAGCTTTTCTGCCAGCGTGGGCCAGTTGAATCGCAGCAGCAGAGCCTTGAGAGTGGATGAACTCAACAACGCGGCCCCAAGCTGCAACCTGCTCAAAGTTCCAAATGCCGGTGCACCAGGGAGTAATTCTTCCCTCAGGAACCACAGCGGTGGCCTCTGCGATAATTAGCCCAGCTCCACCGGTTGCTCGAGATCCAAGATGCACTAGGTGCCACTCATTGACTACACCGTCTTGATTTTCACAAGAGTACTGACACATTGGCGAAATAAAAATGCGATTGCGAATCTCAAGATCTCGAATCTTGATTGGTTCGAAAAGTTTAGCCAACGCTTTGTTTACCCTTCACCATGAATATCGCACTAAGAGCTATGAATCCTGACAAGGCAACACCAAGCCACAGCGCCTGAGTTAAACCAATCAATTCTCCAATAAAACCGATAATTGCTGGCCCACCCAAAACTCCAGCATAGGTTAGGCCAACTACTTTGGCGAGATTGCGACCTTGATTTTCAATCGGCCCGATTTCTGATCCATACGCCATGCACTGGGGAACAACACCGGCGATGCCAATTCCAGTTAATGCCCAGCCAATCCAACTCAATTCAATTGTTGGCGATAACAGGGCAATCGCAACTCCAAGTCCAGCAACTGCTGAGCCCATCTGAATTACAAAAATTCTTGAGAATTTTGCCACGACTTTATCAATAAAGAATCTCACTAACGCCATTGCTGCCGAAAAGATAATTACTGTAATTGCAGCGGTTGCTGTAGTCACCTGATAGGCCTCAACAGAATAAAGAGCAGACCAGTCAATGCCTACGCCCTCAATCATCGCGCCAGCAGCAGAAACAAGCCCAACAAAAATTACAAAGCCAAGTTCCTTGACTCGGTTGTTCTTCGAATTGGACTCCCCGCTCGTAGGCCTAGCTTTACTTTCAAGTAACCAGG
>WLGC01000043.1 GCA_009703465.1 Actinomycetota bacterium
ACCGGTGAGATAACCCTTGGTGATGAAGTACTCACCCCAGACTCATCTAGGTTCTGGAGTAAGGCTGCCTGGGAGCGCGGCGAAAGAAAAGACTCTTTTGATAAGCAGATTATTCGCAACTGGTTGGCAGATAACTGGGATCAGGTGGGCGAGCCACCTAAGCTACCAAAAGAAATAGTCGCCCAAACAGCCGACAAATACGCCGAACTGGTTGAGCGACTAAGTTCTGTATTCAATTAGTTATTGCAGGTGCAGAGTTGTTCCTGAGGCACGCCTTCTAGGGCTTCTTCAATGTGACCGCCACAACCGGTCCAAGTGACCTTATTGCAGTTATCGCATAAAGCTGGTGAACACATAGTTGATTCCCTTCTTACTTCTTACCGAATAGTCGAGCAAAGAAGCCAGGCTCCTTTGGATCATTGGCGTGGCCTTCACACTGCTGAGATTTAGGAATGCCACGCATAACTTCGTTTACGTGCTGACCGCAGCCAGACCAGGTAGCTTTACCGCACTTACGGCAAGAAACTTTTGAACACATACTTTTCTTTCCTACTTCACTACTGAAAGGCCAGTAGCCTCAGCAGCGGCAGCTAGTGAGCCACCGTTTTTTAGTTCTCCGGTAAATCCGGCGGCTTTCATTTGATCAATCGCACCATTAGCGCGGTTACCTGAGCGGCAGTAAATAAAGTAGTTTGCTGACTTATCTAGGGTGCTGATCTGTTCAGCAAACTGGCCACCATTGAAGTCGTAAAGAAGTGAACCCTCAAGATATCCAGATGCGGTTTCCTCTGGGGTTCGCACATCAATAACTGCTGAGTAGGCAGCCATATCAACTGGTGCTGCTGGAGCACAGGCTGTAAGAGATCCAACCGCAAAAATCGCAATTAGCGAAGCGGTCAAAAACTTGAAAAACTTTGACATTTTGTCTTCCTTTCGTATACCCCCTAGGGTATAGTAAAACTATAGCAAATGCAAGAACCAATAAAAGGGGATTAGAAATGCAGCTTGACGCCTCAGAACTGAAATCAGCCCGTGATCGCCTAGCCCGGGTTCAAGGACAAATTGGCGGCATCATAAAGATGCTCGATGAGGGCCGCGACTGCACCGAATTGCTAAACCAACTCTCCGCTGCCTCCACTGCCCTATCTAGGGCCGGCTTCACCATCATCTCCACGGGAATGCGCGCCTGTGCCAATAACCCAGCTGGGGATGCCGAGCGCGTTGCGCTTGAAAAAGCGTTTATGTCACTGGCCTAAGCATGAAGGTAATCATCATTGGAGGCGTTGCCTCTGGAATGTCTGCTGCCGCCAGACTTAGACGTCTTGACGAGTCAGCTGAGATCACTGTCTATGAGATGAGTGAGCACGTAAGTTACGCAAACTGCGGCCTTCCTTATTTTGTTAGCGATGTAATTTCACGTCGCGATAATCTACTGCTACAAACCCCGCAGGCTCTCTGGGATAGATTCCGCATCAAGGCCCAGGTGCAAAACATGGTCACTGAAATAGATCGTGCCAATAAAACAGTCTCGGTAAAAAATCTTGCCACCGGAAAAACCCACACCGATACCTATGACAAACTCGTCATTGCAACTGGTGCCAGACCTAAAAAACTTGATGTACCTGGACTTGAGCGAGCGCTCTGGCTTAGAAATGTAACCGATGCCGATTCGGTCAAAGAAGCTTTACAAACAACTGCAAACAAAACAGTTGCAATTCTTGGTGCCGGATTTATTGGAATTGAATTAGCTGAAAACATTCGTCACCTAGATATTCCGGTGACTATTATTCAGCGAGGAAACAGCATTCTTTCGCAGTTTGATCCAGAGATGGTTCAGCCGCTGCAAGACAAACTGGAAAAGCACAGCGTCAAGATTATTCTCAATGCCCAGGCCGATCACATAACTAAAGATCACGTGATTCTAAAAGATGGCACCAAGATTGAAGCCGGCTTAGTATTCACTGCAGCTGGAGTTGATCCAGATAACTCTCTTGCTAAAGCCGCCGGACTAAAGATTGGCACCACCGGTGGATTGTGGGTTGATGAGCAGCAGCGAACCAGCGATGAAAATATCTTTGCCGCCGGTGATGCCGTTGAAAAGCAAGGCCAACTAATTGGTGAGCAAACACTTATTCCGCTGGCAAACCTGGCTAACCGTCACGGCAGATTAATTGCTGATGTTATTGCTGGCCGCGATGTAAAAGCACACGCAGCCACCGGCACAGTAATCCTTGGTGCCTTCGGGTTCGCTGTTGGTATTACCGGACTTAGTGAACGTGCCGCAACTAAAGCGGGCATCAAACACCAAGTTATTCACATCCACCCAAATAATCACGCCGGTTACTACCCGGGCTCAAAGCGTCTATCTATGAAGGTTCTCTTTGATCCAGCCACTGGAAAGATTCTTGGCGCTCAAGCAAATGGCGAAGACGGCGTTGATAAACGCATCGATGTAATTGCAACAGCCATGCACGGCGGACTAACAATTGATGACCTAATGGATCTTGAACTTGCCTATGCACCGCAGTTTGGTTCGGCTAAAGATGCAATCAACATTGCCGGCTATGTTGGCAATAACGTTTTCAACGGAACAACTCCAACTCTGCAGTGGCATGAACTTGAAACTGCCAGAGCAAATGGCGCTCAGGTGATTGATGTTAGAAGTGGTGGCGAGCACGGCTTTGCCCACATTCCTGGCACCTTGAACATTCCGGTTGAAGAATTACGTGATCGCCTAAGCGAGGTGCAGATGGAGAACGTAGTGGTCTACTGTCAGGTAGGCCAGCGCGGTCACATTGCCACCCAGATTCTCAAGGCTCACGGCGCCAATGTAAAGAACCTTGATGGCGGCTATCTGACCTGGGCTGCCGGTGAATTAGCGCTCAAAAAATAGCCAGTGGCTGATATTGAATACGCAGCCCGCAAAGCATCACAGCGAGCTCTTGAGCAATCAATCTACGAGACAAAGAATAAGTCAAAAGAAATTTCAACGACTGCAACCGAGCACTACACCTGGGCAATTAGCAATACTCGTCGCACAGTTAGCGATGAAGTAATTGCAGAGTTTGAACAAGACATTGAGGGCATTGCCCGTCTCTAGAACTCAACGTGAAGGGCGGTAGACATCAGCCCGATGTTCTACATACGCAACTGTCACAATTACTTTCTCGTTTTCAATCTTGTATATGACGCGGTAAGAACCGCGTTTGGCAGCATAAAGGCCTTCGTAGTTTCGCAGTAGCGGTTTACCAACTCGCTGGGGATTCTCAACCAAGGGGCCCTCACAAAAACTGGCCACGGCATCGGCAATCTTTCGAGGCAGTTTTTGCATGTCTCGACGAGCTGACGGCGCATAAACAAGTTTGTATTTAGCCATCGGAATTCTCACGAGCCCACTGCTCGTCAAGGATCCGTCTCATTTCCTCGCCAGTCACCGACTCCTCGGGGTGAGCGTCGTTGTAATCCAGCGCCTCTTGGATGCGCTTTTGAGTTTCGGGATTGCTGTAAATATCAAGTAGATCGTTCATGCCTTCATAGTCATCTATTCCAAGAAGAATTGCGGCTGGTTCACCATTTCTGGTGATAACTAAGCGTTCATGGGTCTGCTCAGCTGAATCGATCATTTTGGCAAAATTTGCCCTGGCCTCCGCCATTGAGAAATACTTCATGTACTTAAGTATGTACATCACACCGACATCTGTCCATGGTTCAGGGAACCAGCCCAGTCCCCAGTAAAATAAAGGCATCGCCCGCTAAATCGGAGTTCAAATATGCCAAAAATCATTGTTGAGGTTATGCCTAAAGAGGTCCTCCTTGATCCAGCTGGCAAAAGCGTAAATAACGCCCTACACCGCAAAGGCCACAAGGCAATCACCGCGGTGCGAATCGGTAAGCGCATTGAACTTCACTTTGATCGTCCAATAACCGAAAAGGACCTAGCTGACGCCCGCGAAATCGGCGAAAACTTTCTTTCCAACGGTGTCATCGAAGACGTCGTAAAAATTAGCCAAGAAAACTAAGGGGCCACCAAGTATGAAAATTGGTGTGGTCACTTTTCCTGGAACCCTAGATGATCGCGATGCAGCAAGAGCTGTTCGCCTAGCTGGTGGCCAAGCAGTAAGTCTTTGGCATGCCGACACTAATCTTCACAAAGTAGATGCAGTAGTTCTACCAGGTGGTTTTTCCTATGGTGACTATCTTCGCTGCGGAGCAATTGCAGCCCAAGCACCGGTTATGCAAAGCATTATCAAAGCAGCTAACGGCGGTCTTCCAGTTCTAGGAATTTGCAACGGCTTCCAGGTTCTAGTTGAAAGTCATCTACTGCCTGGTGGACTAATCAGAAACGAACACCAGCACTTTATTTGCCGTGATCAAAAACTAATTGTTGAATCAACAACCACCGCTTGGACCAACCAATTCACTTTGAACCAAGAAATCACCATTCCGCTAAAAAATGGTGAGGGCGGCTACATCGCGACCGATGAAACCCTAAAGCGCCTAGAAGGCGAAGGCCTAATTGCACTTCGTTACAAGGAAGTAAACCCAAACGGTTCAATGAACGACATCGCAGGTCTAAGAAACGAACGTGGCAATGTCCTAGGACTTATGCCGCACCCAGAGCACGCAGTTGAACCAGGCTTTGGCCCTGACACACCAGTTGCCATGAGATCAGGAACCGACGGCCTGAAATTCTTCACCTCGGTGATCAACAGTTTGGTAAATGCATAAATGGGAATCTTCAGAAAGAAAAAACCATCTGGGGTTGACACCACCAAAGAAGCAAGCCACACCCCAGAGAAGATTCAGCCCTATGAGGCGCTAGGCCTCAAAGAGGACGAATACGCACGTATTCGAGAAATCCTTGGCCGCAGGCCAAGCTCCTCAGAGCTTGCCATGTATTCAGTGATGTGGTCTGAGCACTGCTCATACAAATCTTCAAAGATCTACCTTCGCCAGTTTGGCGAAAAGGTAACTCCTGAAATGAATAAGAACCTAATGGTTGGCATGGGCGAGAACGCCGGTGTTGTTGACATTGGTGAGGGCTGGGCAGTGACCTTCAAGGTTGAATCCCACAACCACCCAAGCTACATCGAACCATTCCAAGGTGCGGCAACAGGAATTGGCGGCATCGTGCGCGACATCTTGACCATGGGCGCAAGACCGATTGCTGTTATGGATCAACTTCGCTTTGGTGAACCATCAAACCCTGACACCGCCCGAGTCCTAGGAGGTGTAGTAGACGGAATTAGTTTCTATGGCAACTGCCTTGGTCTTCCCAACATCGGTGGCGAAACAGTCTTTGACAAGGTCTACCAAGGAAACCCGTTGGTAAATGCACTTAGCGTTGGAGCACTTCGTCACGAAGATCTAAAACTTGCTAAAGCTTCAAACCCAGGCGATCTAGTAATTCTCTTTGGTGCCAGAACCGGCGCCGATGGAATCGGCGGCGTGAGCGTGCTGGCTTCTGAAACATTTGACTCAACCGGTCCTGCCAAGCGCCCAGCGGTTCAAGTAGGAGACCCATTCGCAGAAAAGGTTCTTATTGAGTGCTGCCTTGAACTCTATGCAGCCCAGGTAGTTGCTGGTATTCAAGATCTTGGTGGTGCTGGAATCTCATGTGCAACATCAGAGCTTGCCTCAAACGGTGGCGCTGGCATGCGGGTGCAATTGCAAGCAGTACTAAAGCGCGATGAATCCCTAACCCCAGAAGAGATTCTGATGTCAGAATCTCAAGAGCGCATGATGGGCATCGTGCCAAAGAAAGACTTCAAGAAATTCAAAGCCATTGTTGATAAATGGGAAGTTGAATTCTCAGTAATAGGCGAGGTAATCAAAGAAGATCGTCTCTACATCAACTGGGGTCACGAGGAAATCGTAAACGTACCACCTCGCACTGTTGCCCACGATGGACCTGTCTATGAGCGCCCAGTTACTTACCCGGCCTACCAAGACAAGTTGATTGCCAACACAACCAAAACCCTGGCCAGACAAAACGAAAACTCCTCTGAGCTTGCCGCTCAAGTAATTCAAATTGTTTCCTCCCCCAACCAAGCCAGCAAGAAATACATCACCGACCAATACGATCGCTACGTCGGCGGTAACACCGCTCTGGCTCAACCAGATGACTCAGGAATGATTCGTGTCAGTGAAGAATCAGGTTTAGGAATAGCCCTGGCAACAGATGCCAACGGCCGCTACTGCTACCTAGACCCATACGAAGGCGCAAAGCTTGCCCTTGCTGAGGCCTACAGAAACGTAGCAGTGTCAGGTGCAACACCGGTTGCAGTTACAAATTGTTTGAACTTTGGCTCACCTGAAAACCCAGAGGTAATGTGGCAGTTCAAGCAAGCAACCGCTGGTCTTGCCGATGGCTGTCTAGAACTTGGAATACCGGTAACCGGAGGAAACGTAAGCTTCTATAACCAAACCGGTGATGTTGCCATTCACCCAACACCGGTAGTAGGAGTACTTGGAGTAATTGATGATGTTGCAAGAAGAATTCCATCAGGCTGGCAAGACGAAGGCCACAACATCTACCTACTTGGCACAACCAAAGATGAACTAGATGGTTCAGTTTGGTCTGAGGTTGTTCACTCTCACCTGGGCGGCAAACCACCGGTAATTGATCTTGTATTTGAGAAGCAACTAGCTGAAGCACTAAACGCAGCTAGCGAGCAAGGACTACTTGCTTCAGCGCATGACCTATCTGAGGCAGGACTTGCTCAAGCAGTAGTAGAAAGCGTGCTGAGATTCACCATGGGTGCCCGGATCTGGCTTGATGAGATTCAAGAGCGTGATGGCATCGATCGCACAGCAGCTCTGTTCTCAGAATCAACCGGTCGTGTTTTAGTTTCTGTTGGTCGAGAAGATGACGTGAAGTTTGTGGGTCTATGTGAAGCCCGCGGTATCCCAGTGCTTCGCATTGGTGTTACCGAT
>WLGC01000044.1 GCA_009703465.1 Actinomycetota bacterium
ACCTAGCCAGGCAGCGCTGGAAACCGAGGTTTTCACTAACCAGGGTAACTGCAGGTATTCACCGACTAGAAAATCTTAAGGGCTTTGCTCTGACTCCGCAAAGTTTAATCTGGCCAAGAGGATTTGAAGACCTAGGTTTTCATCGACCAATGGCTATTTGGGTCAGAGGCAATGCTGAATCAATTGCAAAACTTGATAGTTCGGTTGCAGTGGTTGGCAGCCGAGGTTCAACTTCGTATGGGGAGTATGCAACAAGTTCAGTTGTCACCTCGTTGGTGGAAAAAAATCTTTCAATTATTTCTGGTGGTGCTTACGGAATTGACGCCGTGGCCCACCGAACAACATTGGCCCTTCGCGGCAACACTGTTGCTGTAATGGCCGGCGGGGTTGATCGTCTCTACCCACCCGGTCACGCTGACCTACTGAAAAGGATCACCGAAACCGGTGCCGTTTTCAGCGAGCTTCCGCCAGGTTCAAGTCCCTCAAAGTGGCGCTTTCTGCAGCGAAATAGATTGATTGCGGCTGCCTCACAATCATCAGTTGTAGTTGAAGCCAACTGGAGATCGGGAGCACTGAACACTGCAAGTCACGCCACCGCACTGGGGCGGGAGGTATTTGCAATACCTGGTCCAATTTCTTCACCAAGGTCAGCGGGCACAAATAAGTTAATCGCTGATTCTCGCGCACAACTTATTTTGGATGGAAAAGATTTACTTGATCGCCTGGGGATTGAATCACAAGTTATTTCAAAAAAACAACTTGAAGGCCTTGGTGCCATAGAAACGCGGGTTTTGGATGCCATCGGATTTGACTCTCTAGAAATCGCTGAGATTTGCTTGGAATCTGGACTGACCCGCGATGAAGCCAGATTTGGTTTGGGAAATCTGGAATCAAATGGACTAATCGCGAGGCGTGGCAACGCTTGGAGTAAAAGCCAAACTACAGTTTGATTTGTGAGTACAAGTTTAGAAAAAGCTATTCATGGATTTGAAAGCTATCTGTCCGCTGGACGCGGCTATTCTAAAAATACCGTTCGGGCCTACCTCGCTGATGTACAAGATTTGATCGCCTACATCAAAAAGCAAAACATTGAAAATGTTGAAGACCTAAACCTTGAACACCTACGAAGTTGGCTGTGGCAAGGAACCCAAAACGGTCTAACAAAATCAACTATCGCCAGAAAGAGTGCATCAGTGAGATCTTTTAGCGCTTGGGCGCTAAAGAGCGAACTATCCGATCAAGATGCCGCCATTCGACTTCGTTCGCCAAAGGCTGGCCGCACTCTGCCAAAGGTCGTTTCCCGCGAAAGTCTAAAGACGATCTTTGACGAACTCATTTTGAAAGCAACAGAAGATAACCCACAGGGAGTCAGAGACCTAGTCGCGGTAGAGCTTTTGTATGCAAGTGGCGCTCGTGTCAGTGAACTAGTTGGCTTGAATCTCGAAAGTGTTGACTACAGCAGAAAACTACTCAGAGTAATGGGTAAAGGCTCAAAGGAAAGAATGATTCCTTTTGGACAGCCGGCGCAGGATGCACTGGATATGTGGATCAGGGTAGCGAGGCCAAAACTAGCAACTGAAACCAGCGGCCAGGCCTTGTTGCTAAATTCGCGAGGAACAAGAATCGGGGTTCGTCAGGTTTACTCTTTGGTGGCTAATTTATTGGCTGGAACTCCAACCGGAGCTGCCGGACCGCACTCACTTAGACACAGTGCTGCCACACATTTACTTGATGGCGGTGCTGATCTTCGTGCGGTTCAAGAAATGCTTGGTCACGCTAGCCTAGGCACCACTCAGATTTATACTCACGTTTCGGTAGAAAGACTCCGCGCCGGTTACCAAAACGCACATCCACGAGCTTAGTTTTCTAGGGGTAAGAGTCGGCTGGGATTTAGCTCGCCGATGAGAACCAGCGGCGAGAGGTAGGAACCTGAATTCCTTAGAGAAAAATGCAAACAAGTTGCCGTTTCGCAGTGTGGAACATAGCTGGCATCAGCTGAGCAAACTCGGCCTATCTCTTGGCCCTTAGAAACCCGCTCTCCTTTTTTGAGATCACTGCAAAGTGGCTCAAACTCCGACAGGTAGTTTCCAGCATGCGAAATGCTAATTAGATAGCGGTTCACCACCTTGCCCGAAAACCAAACTTGGCCATCGGCTGGGGACAGTACTTTCTGTCCTATTTTTGCCAAATAGTCCACGCCTCGATGCCCAGCGGAGTAGTCACTGTTTGGCTGGCGATATTGATTTATCAGTTTTATCGGCGGTTCTAGCGGTGAGGCGAAGCTAAGCATTGGCAGCGGGGCGTTCACTGCCTGGGCCGCTGGGCTAGTCAGTATTGGCAAGCAGCTGACTAGGGCAACGCACCCCAGATACCTTCTGGCTATCTTCACCACTCAAGCCTTGCCTAGCCAAGCGCTTTCGCGGGCGGGACAAAAAAACGGTGGATAACCCGGTTGAGCCGCTGGTAGACTTGGCGGTAGCGGCAAGCTCGCGAAAACCCCAAATTTTGAGGCCTTCAAAAGCATGTCGACTTCGCGTGTCGAATCAGATTTACTCTTTACTCAGTCCAAAGAAATTTGGCGAAGAGGATCCGACACCAGGTGTATCAATCAACCGATTGAAACAGAAAACTGAGTGGCGCCTTTGCGCGCCGAAAAGGAGAAACTGCTCATGGCAGGAGTAACAATGCGCCAGCTGCTAGACAGCGGCGTTCACTTCGGGCACCAGACCCGTCGTTGGAATCCAAAAATGCGTCGATTCATTTTGACCGACCGTTCAGGCATCTACATCATCGATCTTCAGCAGTCTCTTGCTCTTATCGATCAGGCATACGACTTCGTTAAAGAAACTGTTGCTCACGGCGGCAGCATTCTTTTCGTGGGAACCAAGAAGCAGGCGCAGGGCTCAATTGAGACTGAGGCACTTCGTGTAGGACAGCCTTATATCAACCAGCGTTGGTTGGGTGGTCTGTTGACCAACTTCCAAACCATTCAGAAGCGCCTTTCGCGCCTAAAGGAACTTGAGGTAATGGACTTTTCTGGCAAGACCAAGACTGGTCTTACCAAGAAAGAGCTACTTATTCTTCGTCGTGAAAAAGACAAGCTTGAAAAAGCTCTTGGCGGTATTCGCAACATTGCAAAAACCCCATCTGCGATTTGGGTTGTTGATACAAACAAAGAGCACCTTGCCATCACCGAGGCCAAGAAACTTGGTATTCCAGTAATTGGAATCCTTGACACCAACTGTGATCCAGATGAGGTAACTATTGGTATTCCAGGAAACGATGATGCAATTCGTTCAGTGCAGCTACTTACTCGCGTAATTGCAGATGCTGTTGCCGAGGGACTTATCGCTCGTCACTCAAAGCCAGAGGCAGAAGCTGAGCCACTTGCTGAGTGGGAACGTGAGCTACTAGAGCAGGGCAATGCAGCTGCTGAAAAAACAGAATCCGCAGTTCCAGCTGCAGCAGAGGAAGCAAAGTAAACATGGCAAACTACACAGCTCAAGATGTAAAGGCACTTCGCGAGAAATCCGGTGCCGGAATGATGGACTGCAAGAGTGCACTAGATGAGGCCGATGGCAACATTGAGAAAGCTTTTGAACTTCTAAGACTTAAGGGTCTAAAGGGTGTTTCTAAGCGTGAAGGTCGCACCACCAGCAACGGTTTGATTGTTGCTCGTGTAAAGGGAGGCACCGGTTACCTAATTGAACTAGCTTGCGAAACTGACTTTGTCGCTAAGGCTCCAAAGTTTATTGAACTTGCTGACCGGGTCGCTGATGCAGTTGCAGCAGCAGGAGCCACCACCTTGGAATTGGCACTAGCTGCTGATCAAGGTGGCAGAAGTGTCCAGGATGCAATCAACGACGAAGCAGCAATCATGGGTGAGAAAGTTGAACTACGTAAAGTTGGTTCGCTAAAGGATGCCTCGATTGACGCGTACATGCACCGCACCAGCAAAGACTTGCCACCGCAGGTTGGAGTTTTGGTTGCCTACTCAGGTAACGGTGCAGAGACTGCTCACGATGTAGCTGTTCACATCGCGGCGTTTTCACCAACAGTCCTAAAGCGTGAAGATGTTGACGCCGATGTCGTTGCCACCGAGCGCAGAATCGCTGAGGAGACTGCCCGCACCGAGGGCAAGCCAGAAGCAGCTTTGGCCAAAATTGTTGAGGGACGCGTTACCGGGTTCTTCAAGGAGAACGTTCTTCTGGAGCAGGACTTCGCAAAGGACACCAAGCAGACTGTCTCTAAGGTGGTAGAAGCCGCAGGCATCACCATCTCGGGCTTCCTTCGCTTTCGCGTAGGCGCCTAAAACTAGTTTGAAAAAGGCTCGGCTGTTTGCAGTCGGGCCTTTTTTACTGCCACGCCTAGGATAGAAATAGTTATAAATCAGGAGGATTCACGTGCCACAGAAAAAGCGCCGGGTATTGCTAAAAGTTTCGGGTGAGGCATTTGGTGGAGGAACTTTAGGCGTCAATCCCGATATCGTCGCCGAAATGGCCAAGGAAATTGCTGAGGGTGCCAAGCACGCCGAGGTCGCAATTGTTGTTGGTGGTGGAAACTTTTTTAGGGGAGCAGAGCTCTCACAGCGCGGAATGGAAAGATCTCGCGCTGACTACATGGGAATGCTAGGAACCGTCATGAACGCCTTGGCGCTTCAAGATTTTCTTGAGCAGGCTGGAGTAGATGTTCGGGTGCAGTCGGCAATCACCATGTCTCAGGTAACTGAAACCTACATACCGCTTCGTGCTATTCGACACCTTGAAAAAGGTCGCGTAGTTATATTTGGTGCTGGCGCCGGACTGCCATACTTTTCCACCGATACAGTTTCTGCGCAGCGAGCACTAGAGATAAAAGCTGATGAGGTTCTAGTTGCCAAGAACGGCGTAGACGGTGTCTACACTGCAGATCCAAAGAAGGATCCGAAAGCTACCAAGATTGAAACTATTACCTACCAGGAGGCCTTGGTAAAGGGCCTCAGGGTCGTTGACTCCACAGCTTTCAGCCTTTGCATGGATAACAACATGCCGATGCGGGTTTTTGGTATGCAGGGCAAGGGAAACATAACTGATGCCATAAAGGGTAAAAAGATTGGCACGCTAGTTACTGCCTAGTCATCGCAGAAAAAACTTAAGCTTTTAGAAACAACAGGAGAACAAATGATTTCAGAAATTATCGCCACTGCCGCTGACAAGATGTCTAAAGCTTTGGAGTCGGCAAAGGAAGATTTTTCTGGTGTGCGCACCGGACGGGCGAATCCCCAGTTGTTCCAAAAGGTAATGGTTGATTACTATGGCACACCAACCCCGCTTGGCCAGTTGGGTCAGTTGGCAAATCCAGAAGCCAGAACAATCGTGATTACCCCCTACGACAAGGGCGCTTTGAAGGCAATTGAAACAGCTCTGCGCGAAATGCCCAACCTAGATGCAAGTCCGCAAAATGACGGAACCCTAATTCGCATCTCGCTTCCAGACCTTACCGAAGAGCGTAGAAAAGAGTACGTGAAACTTGTAAAGGCTAAAGCTGAAGATCACCGAATTGCAGTTAGAAATATTCGTCGTAAAGGCAATGATGATCTGGCAGTCTTGAAGAAAGATGGCGAAGCTGGAGACGATGAAATTGCTCGTGCTGAAAAAGAGTTGGACGCATTGACCAAAACCAATGTTGATGCAATTGACGAAGCGCTAAAGCGCAAAGAAGCAGAACTGCTAGAGGTATAAACCTTGTCCTCACAGCCCGCCGGTGGACGCAGTCTTTCAAAGTCTGTGACCGTCGGACTTTTACTAGGTGCTGTTTTTCTACTTTCAGTACTTATCTATAAAGAACTATTCATAGTCTTAGCTGCGGCAGTAGCCGGAGCGGGAGCTTGGGAGTTATCAACTGCACTTAGGTTAAAGGGTTGGTACGTTCCTAGGGTTCCAGCGGTTGTAGGCTCAGCGCTGATTATGCCTGCTACTTTTTATGGCGGGGCGGAACTTCAATGGTTAGTAGCCCTTGGTATCGTTGCCGCACTTATTCTTTGGCGCACTGTGCATCTGCTTTGGGAACGCAGGCAGAGCGTCGCTCAAGAATTTGCAAAAACAATCAGAGATTACTCCGCTGCTGCATTTTTGGTTATCTACCTTCCGCTGATGACAAGTTTCACAATTTTGCTTCTTCGACGCGAAGATGGCGCGGGCTGGGTAATCACCCTGGTAGCAACAGTTTCAATGATTGACACTGCCGGTTATCTAGTTGGTCGGAAACTAGGTCGCCACAAGCTAGCTCCTGGAGTAAGCCCTAAGAAGACCTGGGAAGGGCTACTGGCATCGATTATTGCCGGCACTGTGACATCAGTTCTTCTAACTAGTTTTTTCTTTGGCCTAGATTGGTGGTTGGGATTACTTCTGGCCGCACTACTGATTACATCGGCGGTATTCGGAGATCTGGCCGAGTCTCTAATCAAGCGAGATCTCGGGGTGAAGGATATGAGCACGCTGCTGCCGGGTCACGGTGGCATGATGGATCGCCTTGACTCTGTTCTACCTTCGGCCTTGGTGGCCTATCTGTTCACCCAGGTTTTTCTACCCATCTAGACTTGAAACTGTGAGCTATTCATTTCCCAGCGCCAATGATAAAACGTTTGGTTATGACAAAACCCAAGTGGACAAATTTATCAACCAGGCCAGAAATCAATTCCAGGACCCAAGCCTGTCACTGATCACATCGGACGAAACCCGAAGGGCAGAGTTTG
>WLGC01000045.1 GCA_009703465.1 Actinomycetota bacterium
AACAATGATTTCCTGAAGAGTTTCTGCCCACTTTACTTTTACTGTTCTGTGCCTTGCGCCAAGAAAAACACCGACAACTATTCCTGGTATTTCCATAACAGTAAGTAAGGCTGTGGCAAATCCCTCAAAAGCAATGCCCGAGTTCTCTAGATACATCAAAGCCGCAGAAAAAGTGACCAGAGATGTTGAGCCGTAGTGAGCGGCCAGGGCACCGCGGTCAATCTCACTTAGTTTTTTTACAAAACTGAGAATTAGGAATGCAAATAGGGGAATTGCTATACCAAGGAGCAAAGTTGCTATCAGTGGTTGAACAAACTCATCCGGCGAGACGCCCTTGAGTGCATTACCACCCTTTAGGCCGATACCAAACAAAAGGTAGATGGAAATGAACTGGTAAATCGGCTGAGGTAACTGGAGATCGCTTTTGAAGCGCGCCCCAATAAAGCCAAGGATAAATAGAAGCACCGCCACCGAGGTCAGGTTATCTAGGACTATTTCCCAAGAAATATTCATTTTCCACTCCAATTGGCTGTGCCGCCTAATACCTACTCAACTAGGACACACATTACCAGAAATTCAATTCAGGTATTGAATTACGTATAAACTATTTGCTATGAATAAGAAATCGCTGCCTATCCACGAGTGGACGTTCTTGTCTAACCATGGACATGTGCTTGTGCACTTAAGTCGCGAGAAAGATGCTCGAATTCGTGATATTGCTGAAGCTGTCGGCATTACGGAGCGCAGCGTGCAGGCAATCGTCTCTGAATTAGTTGATTATGGCTATTTAGATGTCTCCAGAATCGGTAGAAGAAATCAGTACTCAATCAATACAAAGTTGACTTTTCGGCACCCAGCAGAGAAAAGTAAGCCAATTGGCGCCCTACTTAAGATTTTTTCCTAGATCAGATGTAGGCCACTTCTTCATTCACAGCCTGATTTAGTTTTTGGGGCCTAGGGTTAGACCATGACCTTACTTATGGGCCGTCAAACCGCCTCGCAGTTTTCTGAAATTCTCAATCGAGTGCGCGATGCCGGACTTCTAGGTAAGCAACCGAGTTTTTATATAATCCGCCTAATTGCCATCAGCTTGATTGCTTCTGGCCTCTGGGTTGCCGGTGGATTTGTTGGAGCGCTCGTCACTCAGCACTGGGCTTGGATCTTTTTGGCTTTCTTTGTCGTTGGCCTACTGGGCATCATGTCAGCACAGTACGGATTTATTTCTCACGAAGCAGCTCACCGACAGGTCTTTGCCAGCAATAAGGCCAACGACTGGATGGGTCTAATTCTGGCAAATCTTTTTGCTGGATTGAGTTATGGGTTTTGGCTTCGTAAGCACAATAAACATCACCAAAAGCCAAATCAAATAGGTGAGGATCCAGACATAGGTATTCGGGTGCTGAGTTTCACTCCAGAATCCCGCGACGAGAAAAAGGGATTTGAGCGCTGGCTTTCAAACCGTCAGGGTTACCTTTTTCCACTGCTACTTCTTTTTACTGGCTTTGATCTGCTGCTGGACAGTTTTGCCAGCCTAAAGCGCAAAGAGCGAAAAATAGGCACCCGTACCTTGGAGTTTGGCCTAATGATGGTCCGACAAATTGGACCCTACCTAGTTTTCACAATTATGTTTGGTTGGGCCTGGGCACTTGCGCTCTGGTTATTCATGATGCTTATTTTTGGATTCTTTATGGGTGCTGCTTTCGCACCCAATCACAAAGGGATGCCTTTGGTTGAGCGCGATGCCAAAATTGATTTTTTCCAGCGTCAAGTATTGACCAGCAGAAACATTAGGGGCACCTGGTTGACCGATAACTTGATGGGCGGTCTGAACTACCAGGTTGAGCACCACCTATTTCCGTCAATGGCCAGGCCAAACTTGCGAAAAGCCCACGCAGTAGTAGTTGAGTACTGCCGGGAAAACTCAGTACCGCTAGTTGAGATGAATCTGATATCCAGCTATGTCGCAATCATGAAGTACCTCAACAAGGTTGGGCTTAGCAATAACTCAGATCCATTCGTTTGCCCAATGGTGGCGACACTGAGGCCAAGAAGCTAAAAAGTTTGATAAGCGAAAAACCCCGGAGGAATTCTCCGGAGTTTTTCTTAAAGACTTTAGGTGGCTTGGCTTATGCCTTGCTCTTGCACTGGCATGAACCGCCGCAGCAGTCAACTGCAGTTGAAATCTGAGTCATAGTGTTCTCCTTCTGAACTCAGTGGTTATCTGGGTTCAATCTCAGAATACGCCTGTGTTGCTGGTTGTCAATCTAATTTGCTTTGCGTTTGGCAATTAGCCTAGGGGGCGGTTTTGCGAGCTCACCACAACAGCTCCAGCAGGCACGTCTTTGGTGACAACTGCATTGGCACCAATCTTGGCATCATCACCAATTGTGATATTGCCAATTATTTTAGCCCCGGCCCCAATAAGAACTCGATTGCCGATAGTTGGGTGACGTTTAGCCGTTGTATATTCTTTTCCGCCCAGAGTTACGCCGTGATACATCAAAACATCGTCGCCGATTACAGCTGTTTCGCCGATGACAACACCCATACCGTGATCGATTACGACACGGCGGCCAATAACTGCCCCTGGGTGAATTTCAATTCCCGTTAGGAATCTGGACCAGTTTGAGAACATGCGCGCAATAATACGAAGGCGCATAGACCAAAGTCTGTGGGAAACATGATGCATCCATAGGGCGTGTAGGCCGGGGGAGGTTAGGAATAACTCCAAGCCTGTTCGGGTTGCTGGATCTTTCGCCAGACCGGCTCGGATGTCTTCTCTAAAATTAATCAACTGGTTGGATTGAATTCCTCTTGAATGTCGCGGTAAAGAGTTGTCGATAGATAACGCTCGCCAAACGACGGGATTATTACAACTACAATCTTGCCAGCAAATTCAGGTCTGTGGGCAACTTCTACGGCTGCTTTTACCGCAGCGCCTGAGGAAATACCGGCAAGGATACCTTCTTCAGCCCCAACGCGGCGTGACCAGGTAAAGGCATCACCATTTGCTACTGAGATGACCTCGTCATAAACACTGGTATCTAGAATGCTTGGAATAAAGTTTGGGCCAATACCGGCAATTGGGTGGCCGGCAGCTTGTCCGCCGGTCAGTAGAGGGGAAGCCGCAGGCTGAACAGCAAAGACCTTGATTGCTGGGTTTAGCTCCTTGAGTCTTTGACCGGTACCAGTGATGGTTCCACCGGTTCCCGATCCGGCAACCAATGCAGCTACCTTGCCATCGGTGTCTTTCCAAATTTCTTCCGCTGTGGTTTCGCGGTGAATTTTTGGACCGGCTGGATTATCAAATTGACGAACGAGAACCGAACCTGGAATCTGTTTGCCAAGTTCTTCTGATTTTGCAACCGATCCGGACATGCCCTCAGCGGCTGGAGTCAAAATTACTTCAGCTCCATAGGCGCGAGTCATTACTTTTCGCTCAAGGCTCATGGAATCTGGCATCACGATGATTACTCGATAGCCTCTAGCAGCTCCAACCATGGCAAGGCCAATTCCAGTGTTTCCAGAGGTTGCCTCAATCAAAGTTCCGCCAGGCTTTAGTTCGCCAGATTCTTCGGCGGCATCAACCATGGCTATGGCAAGACGATCTTTTACCGAACTGGATGGGTTGTAAAACTCCAATTTGGCGTATAAGTGGGCAGCCGCGCCATCGGTCACTCGGTTGAGTCGAACCAGTGGGGTGTTGCCAAAAGCCTCTGTGATGTTCTGGTAGATAGCCATTCATTTCCTTTATTGAGCGATTGACTAAGTCTGCCTTATTTTCCCACAACCGGAGCTGCTGTTTCTAACTGTTACGATGCCGAAAACACTGGGCTCTGGCGTGGGTAGGTAGCCGGTGGACTGCACGGCTGAGCCGGTAATTTAGACTTCTGAGTGAGGATAAATCATGACAAAGCAACCGATAGTGCCGCACTGGATCCAAGGCCGCGAAGATCTTGGTAGTTCAAAAAGAACCGCTGAAGTTTTTGACCCAGCCCTAGGCGAGGTCACAAAGCTTGTCGCCTTGGCTAACTCCGCTGACATAAATGCAGCAATAGATGTAGCAAGTGCTGCATTTCCTAGTTGGGCAGAAACCTCACTAGCGCGCCGACAGGGCATTCTCTTTAACTTTCGTGAACTACTCAACCGTAAAAAATCCGAGCTAGCCGAAATAATCACAGCTGAGCATGGCAAGGTTCTTTCCGATGCACTGGGCGAGATAACCCGTGGCCAAGAGGTAGTTGAATTTGCAACCGGCATGCCGCAGTTGCTTAGGGGCTATTACTCGGAGAATGTATCAACCGGCGTTGATGTCTATTCAACTCGACAGGCACTTGGAGTAGTTGGCATCATCAGCCCATTTAACTTTCCAGCCATGGTGCCAATGTGGTTTTTCCCGATTGCCTTAGCTGCTGGAAACAGCGTAATTTTGAAGCCATCCGAAAAAGACCCTAGCGCTGCAATTTGGATAGCCAAGCTACTTCAAGAGGCCGGCCTTCCGGATGGCGTTTTCAATGTTGTCAATGGTGATAAAGAAGCAGTTGATGGTTTGCTTAGCCACCCAAAGGTGAAAGCTATTTCTTTTGTTGGTTCAACTCCAATTGCCAAATATGTCTATGAAACCGGCACAAAGTTCGGCAAGCGCGTTCAGGCACTTGGTGGTGCCAAGAATCACATGCTGGTCCTGCCAGATGCCGATCTCAACTTGGTTGCTGATTCGGCAATTAATGCTGGCTTTGGTTCTGCTGGTGAGCGTTGCATGGCTATATCGGTTGTGGTTGCAGTAGAGCCTGTTGCTGATGAATTGATTGAAAAAATTGTCGAGCGTATGAACAAGCTAAAAACTGGCGATGGTCGACGCGCCTGCGATATGGGTCCTTTGATTACAAAAGTTCACCGAGATAAAGTTGCCTCTTATATTGAAATTGCAAAAAAAGACGGCGCCAAAGTAGTTGTTGACGGAAGAGATGTCGTCGTTGACGGCGAGCCAAATGGCTTCTGGCTTGGACCAACACTTATTGATAAAGTTCCAGTCACTTCTTCTGTTTACACCGATGAAATATTTGGCCCGGTTCTTTCAATTGTTCGAGTGCGATCATATGCCGAAGGCGTTGCGTTGATTAATGCTGCTGAGTATGGAAATGGAACTGCGATTTTCACCAATGACGGCGGAGCGGCAAGACGCTTTCAAAACGAAATTGAAGTTGGCATGATTGGAATAAACGTTCCGATTCCAGTGCCAGTTGCTTACTATTCCTTTGGCGGCTGGAAGAGTTCTCTATTCGGTGACACCAAAGCACACGGCGAAGAAGGCTTTCATTTCTTCACCAGGGGTAAAGCGATTACTTCGCGCTGGTTGGACCCAAGTCATGGCGGAATAAACCTAGGTTTTCCGCAGAACTAAGCTAGCTGGCTTTTCAGTTCAATTCGTTACTGACAGCACTGTGCAGCTTGTTATTGCTAGCCAATACCGATGAAGTATCTGCAGTAAGCGGGCCGTCAATTGCGGTGAATTTTCCACCTGATTGCTCAACGATTGGCACAAGTGCGGCAATGTCATAAATCTTCAAATCATGCTCAGCAACAATATCGACTGCACCCTCAGCAAGCAGCATGTAGCTCCAGAAATCACCATAGGCTCTGGTTCGCCAAACTTTGCGAGATAGCCCCGTAAGTTCACTGAGCATGCCGGCTTGATCCCAAAGTTGCAGATTGTTGTAGCTAAGCGATGCGTTTTTAAGTTCATCGACTTCGGAAACTTTGATAGAGCGCGAGGTGCCATCAATTTCTCTAGTGAACGCACCGACACCGGGAGCTGCCCACCAACGGCGACCCATAGCCGGGGCTGACACAACTCCGACCACAGGTTTTCCATCAACTGCCAGTGCGATTAGGGTGGCCCACACTGGCACTCCGCGCAGGAAGTTTGCCGTGCCATCGATTGGATCAATAATCCAAGTTCTTTGAGAGTTGCCCGTATTGCCAAATTCTTCGCCAATGAGTGCATCACTGGGTGCCTTTATGGAAAGCAATTCTTTGATTGCAAGTTCGACAGATTGATCTGCATCGGTCACCGGAGAGCGATCAGGCTTCGTTTGAATACTTAAATCAAGGGCTCGAAACCTTTTTAGTGAGATTGCATCAGCAATATCAGCAAGTTCTATGGCTAAATCAAGATCTGCTTGGAAGGTCATCTAAGTAGTTTATTCGGTTGAACTATTTGAATTTATTGACTGAACTAGCCTGCGAAGCGAATCAACTCTGGCCGCACCACTTGCCCCAAGTGTTCCTATTTCTATTGCTTCATCCAGAGCGCAGTCTGGAGAATCGGAAAAGTGCGAGCAATCTCGAGGGCAGGTCTTAATGACTTCCCATAGATCTTCAAAAGATTTGAGTAAGTTT
Source organism: Actinomycetota bacterium (assembly GCA_009703465.1). Classification (GTDB taxonomy): domain Bacteria; phylum Actinomycetota; class Actinomycetes; order Actinomycetales; family Microbacteriaceae; genus Rhodoluna. The sequence goes on from WLGC01000045.1 coordinate 6,403, forward strand.
TCGGGTTTTACGTGCCCTAAACCAAATGATCTAACGCCGGGTGTATCAATAATCCATGCGTTTTCAAAATCATCACCCAACTTAATTGCACGAACCGATGAGGACGTGTGTCGACCTCGTCCGGTGACAGTGTTCACCACTCCGGTAGCTCTAAGTGCGTGTGGGGCTAGGGCGTTTACCAAGGTGGATTTTCCGACTCCCGAGTGGCCCACGAACACAGAAACCTGCGAGCTCAGTAACTTTCGAAGATCTTCCAAAGATGGCT
>WLGC01000046.1 GCA_009703465.1 Actinomycetota bacterium
AACACTAAGTTTTGCTAAACCAAACAAACGAATACCTCTTTCAGGGCTCAACCTCTAGGGTAATGCCTCAAAAGCTAGGTTTCCTAAGGGGAGCCTGAGCCTATTCAGCAAACTATCAGGCTGTGGGGGCCTTCACGTCTTTGCGCTTTGCTGAAATGAGGCTTACCGCAGCCGAAACAGCAATTGAAGCCAGGATTACCGCCAGTGAGACGTTGCTACTGATATCTGGGGCCCACTCAATGTGCTCGCCACCGTTAATAAACGGCAACTGGTTTTCGTGCATTGCGTGGGTAATCAGCTTGAAGCCGATGAAAGCCAAAATAAATGAAATCCCATACTTTAGGTATTCCAGCTTGTCCAGCAGTCCACCCAGCAGGAAGTAAAGCTGACGAAGACCCATCAGGGCAAATACGTTTGCAGTGAACACGATAAATGGGTCGGTGGTGATACCGAAAATTGCCGGGATCGAGTCAAAAGCAAACATCACGTCGGTGAGGGCAATTGCGGCAAAAACAACAATCATTGGGGTTAGTACTTTTTTACCGTTTACCACGGTGCGGATTTTTGCACCGTCAAAGTTTTCGGAAACGTGAATTCTCTTACGAAGCAAAGTAATGAGCTTGTTCTCGGTTTCCTCGTCATCCTTGTGGTTTCTGAATGCCTGGTGGTAGGCGGTGTAAAGCAGGAAGGCGCCGAAAAGGTAGAAAATTCCGCTGAACTGCTCAATCAGAGCTGCTCCTATCAAAATGAATATTCCGCGAAGCACCAGAGCCATGATGATTCCCACCATCAATACCTCTTGCTGGTACTTCTTTGGCACGTTGAATCGAGTCATCAGAATTACAAAAACAAACAGATTGTCAATCGAGAGGCTGTATTCAGTTAGCCAACCAGCAATAAATTCACTGGCCTTAGTGCCATCAAAGAACATCGCCAACAACCCGGCAAACACCAAGGCCAAAAATGAGTAGAAGGCAATCCAAAGTGCAGATTCTTTCGGGCTTGGGATGTGTGGGCGCTTAAAGATAATTAGTAGATCTGCTAGCAAAATGGCCGTAATGACAATCATTGAAATGATTTCAAACAGGGCGTAGGGGGATTGGCTCATAGTGCTTTGATTCTATTTGTATTTTCTAGAATTATTTTGCAGCTGAGCGAGTAATCCGATCTCTTATCGCTGCGGCAATCCCAGCCCCAGCTGGTAGAAGAACTCGGACCACCGATAAACCCCTTTTGTCTGCTTCTCGAAGAGCTGCATACAGCTGATTGGCAAATTCAATATCAGTTCTTGGTGCTGCCAGCCTGATCACCCCGTTAGGAGTTGGTTCCTGTGCACCGGCAATCAAGCCCTCACCAGCAGTGCTTTGACCGCCAATTACTACCTTTGCCTTTGGTGAATAGTGAACCCGGTCAGAACCCGAAACTCTTGGCACATTCTCGTCAGAATCTGAAAGCTTGATGCCGGTTGATTTCTCAATCATGGCGGCAGTGATAGCACCCGGTCGCAGGATTCGCGGCTGTTCCTTGGTGCAGTCAATGATTGTTGATTCAATGCCTACCTCGCAGGTTTCACCTTCAAGAATCTGGTCATCTATAGAAAGGTATTGACCCAATTCTTCTCTTACCGCAGAGGTCGATGTCGGTGAAACAGCTCCGTAGCGATTCGCACTAGGCGCCGCTACTCCGTGCCCGCCTAATTCCTCAAACTCACTCAGCAATAACAGCGCGGTTTCATTATTCGGAACTCGAAGACCAACCGAATTCTGTGCTCCAGTAATAAAGTCTTTGGCGGCTTCACTTCTTTGAAGAATCAGCGTCATGGGCCCTGGCCAGAAGTCTGCCATTAATTTATGGGCATAGTTCGGCACTTCCTTGGCCCAGTAATCAACTAGCGCTGCGTTAGAGATGTGAATAATAAGTGGGTGATTTTCTGGGCGATTCTTGACTTGATAAATGCGCGCTACGGCCAAGGCGTTTTCAGCATCAGCACCTAGACCGTAGACAGTTTCGGTAGGGAAAACCACCAGGTGGCCGGCAGCTAATGCTTGAGCAGCACTTGGAGGTGAACTTATCTCAATCCCGCCGTTAGTTTGATTCACCTTTATATCGTAGGCGAGCCCGTATTCAGGGGCTACAGAAACCTTTATCAAATTGAAACTTTTGATTGCTATTTTAGAAAACGTTTTTCTAGTTTCCAACGCTAGGCTAAACCAGATGTCAGACCCGAGATTCGGTGTATCTGATCGGGACTACTTAGGTGATATTTTGATACACAGCGCTCAAGACAAGTCAGTTGGCGCTTCCGGAGTAACGGCGGTCAGCCTGAGATCTCTAAACAAATCCTTTGGAAATGTAGCTGCAGTTGTAAACCTAGACCTTGACATTCCTCAGGGAGAGTTCTTTTCTATGCTCGGACCTTCAGGCTCGGGTAAGACAACGGTTCTTCGAATCATTGCTGGTTTTGAAACAGCCTCTAGCGGAAAAGTCATGCTCGAAGGCGCAGATGTAACTGAGCTCGCGCCCTTTGACAGAGACGTAAACACTGTTTTTCAGGATTACGCACTGTTCCCACACCTGAGCATTCAGCAAAATGTTGAGTACGGCCTCAAGGCCAGAAAAATGGGCAAAGCTGAGCGCGCAAAACTTGCGTCCGAGGCTATTGAATCTGTTCGATTGACTCACTTGGCCGATCGACTACCTCACCAGCTATCAGGTGGTCAAAGGCAGCGAATTGCGCTTGCTCGCGCGTTAGTCCTTCGCCCACGCGTTCTTTTACTTGACGAGCCTCTGGGTGCTTTAGACAAGCAACTACGTGAAGAAATGCAAGTTGAGCTAAAGCGCATTCAGCGCGAAGCAGGCATCACCTTTATTTTCGTAACCCATGACCAGGAAGAAGCAATGCGAATGAGTGATCGTATTGCCGTATTCAACGCTGGAAAAATTGAGCAAATTGGTAGCCCTAGAGAGGTTTATGAAAACCCATCCTCAGCTTTTGTGGCTAGTTTCCTTGGGGTGTCAAACCTCATATCGGGCACTCACGCAGAAAAACTGTTCGGCTCAACTGATTTGGTCAACATTAGGCCAGAGCGAATCAGATTAATCGCGACGAGTGCAAAGGCTCCTGCTGGTGAAATTGCTGTTGCGGCAACAATCACAGACGTTGCCTATACAGGCGCAAACACACTTTTTGTTTTAGAAACAGATGAAGGATTGCGAATTATCGCAACCAAGCTAAATGAAGAGTTACAGGGGCAGGATCTAGGCCTCGAAGTGGGTAACAAGGTATTGGCTTCGTTCCGCAAGGAACATGTTGCCAAGATTCCCAATCAATAATGAGAGGAAACAAAATGAATAGAAAGAAGTTAACAATTCCTGCGCTACTTGCTGCAGGTGTTTTGGTTCTTTCCGGCTGTGCAACTGACAGTGGGGAGCTAAAGCTAACCGTTCCAGATGTACCAATGAAGACTGCCCTGGGTGAGTTCGAAGGCGAACTAAACATCGTTAACTGGTCTGGCTTCGTTGAGCCGGCTTGGACTGACAAATTTACTGCTGACACAGGTTGTGTAGTAAAGCCAAAGGTTGCTGGCACAAGCGACGAGATGGTGACTCTCATGAGAACAGGCGACTATGACATAGTTTCTGCCTCAGGTGACGCAGCTCTTCGTCTAATTGTTGGTGGCGATGTTGCCCCGCTAAACCTAGAGCTAATCCCTAACTTCAGTGACGAAATTGCTGCGGGAATGAAGGGTCAAATCTATGACACTGTAAACGGCAAGCCATACGGAGTACCAATCGGCCGTGGCGCTAACTTGCTCCAGTACAACTCAGATGTAACCGGCGAAGCTCCAAAGAGCTGGGACGTAGTTTGGGAAGCAGACAGTCCATATGCTGGCAAAATCACTGCTTACGATGCACCGATTTATATTGCAGATGCTGCTGTGTACTTGATGTACCACAAGCCAGAGCTAAACATTAAGAACCCATATGCGCTTGATGAGACCCAGCTAGCAGCAGCGGTTGAGCTTCTTCAGCAGCAGAACAAAATCGTTGGTGAGTACTGGTCAGACCCAGTGGCACAGATCACCTCTTTTGTTGGTGGAAACACCGTTGTTGGAACCTCTTGGGAAGTTCTAAAGAAGTTTGCTGCTAAAGAAAACCTAAAGACCACCCTTCCTATTGAGGGCTCAACAGGTTGGTACGACGCATGGCTTCTATCAACAACATCTCCAAACTCAAACTGTGCGTATGCGTGGATGAACTACACCAGCCAGGCTTCTGTAAATGGCGCAATCGCCATGAACTTTGGTATGGCGCCAGCTAATATCGCATTCTGCTCAACCAGCCCTGAAGCACAGGCACACTGTGACCAGTTTGCTGCTGAGGATGAAGAGTTCTTCTCAAGAATCTGGCCATGGACCACTCCTATTGAGGAGTGCGTTGATGGACGCACAAATGTAAAGTGCACCAGCTTCCAAGATTGGACTAACGCTTGGGTAACCGTTAAGGGTTAACAAAGCCGAATTTGCCGGGTGAAGAGCTTTCTTCACCCGGCAAATTCAACCCCAAGAATTTAGAGCAGAGAAGAGGCGGTGAAGCAAATGCGAGTAATAGAGAAGGCGCCCGCAAGAGCAATCTCGTCGTATCTTTACAGAAACCCCAAAGCACGACTTGCAGGGCTGTTGGCATTGCCGCTGACCTGGCTTATCGGGGTTTACATAATTTCCTTGTTTCTACTTTTGATCACTGCATTCTGGTTCATTGACCCGTTTACATCAAAAGTTAGACCTGGATTCACTCTGGATAACTTTGTCAACCTGATCACAGTTCCTGCTTATTTCGCCACCTCAATGCGAACACTGGGCATCGCCCTTGCTGTCACAGTACTAACAATTCTTTTTGCGATTCCACTTGGAATATTTATGGCCAAAATCGCAAGCCCTTGGCTTAGGAATTTCTTAGCAGTTGCCATCACTCTTCCACTTTGGGCTGGCTATCTTGTAAAGCTGCTTGCAATGCGTCTAACTTTTACCGAGCAAGGTTTGTTTAATTGGCTGATGGAGCCCTTTGGTATTCGCGGGCCAGGATTTGGAATCCCGGTCACAATACTGACCCTTGCCTACCTTTGGTTTCCGTACATGGCCCTTCCGGTTTTCACTGCGATCAGACAACTGCCAAATAATCTCTTCGATGCGTCAGCTGATCTGGGAGCAAAGGGCTGGGCAACTGTTTTTAGGATGGTTTTGCCGCTAATTACCCCGGCGATTATTGCCGGAAGCGTGTTTACATTTTCACTTAGCCTTGGAGATTACCTGGCTGCCAGGTTTGTTGGCGGTACAACGCAAATGATTGGTTCGATTATCGCTTCGAACATCAGCCTAAATCCGCCGGTGGCGGCAGCCTTCTCCATGGTTCCAATTGCTTTTGTGGTTATGTACCTCATGGTTGCTAGACGCACCGGTTCACTGGAAAGGATCTAGCTAATGCTCAGATTTTCCAGAATGTCCAAAATTTCTTTGCAGGCTGTTGTAATTGCGGTTCTTGTCTTTATCTACGCACCCCTGCTAGTTCTAATTCTGAATGCATTCAACGAAGGTCAGATTTCCGCTTGGCCTATCGAGGGCTTCTCCTTAAAGTGGTGGGCAGTTGCCTATGAGTCACAGGAGATTCGTGCAGCACTTCTCAACTCAGTGCTTGTAGCATTCGGCGCAATGGTAATTGCCATGATTCTTGGTTCACTGGTGGCGTTTGCGCTAAGTAAGTATGACTTCTTTGGCAAGGGGACCGTAAACCTGCTAGTAGTTTTGCCAATCGCACTTCCTGGGGTTGTCACAGGAGTTGCCTTTAGCAACACCTACAGTAACTTTCTTGGTCCAGCTGGTTTTGAAATTGGCTATTTTGGCATGATTGTGGCGCACGCTACTTTTTGTATAGTTATGGTCTTCAATAATGTTTTTGCAAGACTGAAGAGAATGAATCCGTCATTGCAGGAAGCCTCAATGGATCTAGGACAGGGGCTTTGGGGGACCTTCAGACTTATCACCTTCCCGCAATTCAGAACTGCGTTTGCAGCCGGTGCTCTTCTAGCGTTTGCTCTTAGTTTTGATGAGGTAGTGGTCACTATTTTCACATCTCCACCAGGGGTAGATACGATTCCACTTTGGATCCTTAAGGAGATGTCAAGGCCAAACCAGGCATCAGTTGTGAACGTTGTGGCAGCAGTCGTCATTGTTTTGTCACTGATCCCGGTCTATGTGTCCCAGCGGCTCTCCAGAACAGAGAACGAGAAGTAACAGGGACACCTTCGCTGAATTCTTAATTCAGCGCTAATTGATTACTTATTTACTGGTTTGATGCCCGTACTTAGCAAGCACGGACTCTTCCAACATAGCCAGAATGTTGTAAAGCACTATTGAGACAACGGTGATTAGGGCTACGTAGGTCCAAACCTCACTTGGACGAGCGCGCCCAATCGCCGAAACAATTGCGTAGCCAATACCTTGACCGGTTGCGAGCCACTCAACTAGAAGTGCACCCGTTATTGCTCCAGGAACAGAAATCTTCAATGCTGCAAAGAATGAGGGTAGCGATGACGGGAAAGCAACCGTTCTAAGTGCGTCGATCTTGTTGCCTCCATATACT